>NZ_JBXUHE010000008.1:0-190553 GCF_057180585.1 Actinomycetospora sp. 2LY8.5 | reverse complement strand
GAACGTCCAACCCGATCCAACTACCCTCGCCAGGCACCGGCGCCTCCCTCGTAAATGCGGCACCGCCACCAACGACGGTGACCCGCGCCAACTTACGAGCGGAGGCGCCGGCCTCCATACGGTCTAGCACCGTCTCCCCCCGCCCAGGTCGGGAGCGCGAGCGGGTACTGCGCGGCGCCCTCGGCCGCCGGCAGCGGGGCCCTGCGGGGAGCCGCCGCCCGACCCGTCCCCGGAGCTCGCACAGCCGCTCAGCGCGAGCAGGGCCGCGAGCGCGACGGCGAGCGCGGTGCACCAACGGCGGCGGTGGGCCCGGGTGTGTGGCATCGGCCGTCCTCTCGGGTCGGGAGCGGTGCGCGGTCGACCCCGCGGGAGAAGCCGTCGTACGACGCGGTCAGGTTAGGGGCAGCCCTAACGCAGGTGGGTGCAGATTCCGACAACCCGCATACAGTTGGCGGCATGGACGAGTGCTCGTCGTCGCGCGTCCACGTCCCGCCGGTTCTCGATCGTCGACCTCGTCGAGGAGACCCAGCACGTCCTGCTATGGCAGGTGCGCGGCGAGTCGGACTTCGTCGTCGACGGCGAGCCCCGGCACCTGCGCGTCGGGCACGCCATCTGGGTCCCGGTCTGGACGCGGCACTCCTTCACCACCCACACGAACTCGGTGCTGCTGCCGATGTTCTTCGACGTCGCGGTGACCGCGACGACCCTGCGCGCCCCGACCGTCATCCCGGTCGACCGGGATCTGCGCACCCTCTTTCTCGCCTTCGTGCAGTCGACCTACACGATCATCAAGCCGAACATCAACATCGCGCGGCAGATCCTTGCGCTGATCGAGGAACGCCCGGCGCCGACGGCCCTGCCGATGCCGACCACGGCGAGCGCGGTGACCGTCGCCGAGGCCCTGCGCTTCAACCCCGGCGACGACCGCCGCGTCGACGAGCTCGCGGAGTCGGCCCACACCTCCACGCGCACGACCGAGCGCGCCTTCCTCGCCGAGACGGGCATGACACTGCGACGGTGGCGGATCGAGAACCGGATGGAGGCCGCCGGGGTGCTGCTGCGCTCCCGGACCACGCTCGACGCCGTGGCCCAGCGGGTCGGCTACACCGACACGAGCGCCTTCCGCCGCGTCTTCGAGGGCCACTTCGGGATCACCCCGGGGCAGTACGTCGCCCGCTACCGCGCGGAACCGTGACCGGTAGGCGTGAATCCGCTACGTGACGTGCGTCTCGGGCAGGACCGGTGTCCAGCGCGGCCGCCGTGACCTAGCGTGCGCGGCGAAGGGGAGTACTCCCACTCGCGGTGCTGCCGTCATCTCGGAGCCGGACGAACCCGGCCCCGGTCGCACCGGTCCGCGTCGGCGGGCGGAGGAGACCTTCAGCGTCGTCCGCTGGAGGTCCTGTCGTGAACGTTCCGCTCCGATTTCGTCGGTCACGTCCGCAGGCCCCACGAACCGACGCTGCGCGAGTCCGCGATCTGGTCGGCCGGCTACGTCGCTGTCGCGCTGGTGTTCGGTGTGGGTGTCGGCGCGGTCTCGGGCTGGCAGTTCGGCGGCGAGTACCTGGCCGGCTGGATGACCGAGAAGGCCCTCTCGGTCGACAACCTGTTCGTCTTTCTGCTGATCATGGGCGCGTTCGCCGTGCCCCGGGTCCACCAGCAGAAGGCGCTGCTGATCGGGATCGCGATGGCGATCGTGATGCGCGGGGCGTTCATCGTGGTCGGTGCCGCGGTGATCGAGCGGTTCGCCGCGGTCTTCTACCTCTTCGCGATCATTCTGTTCTGGCTGGCGTACTCCCAGATCAGGGAGGCGGTGTGGGGCGGGCGGCACGAGGAGTCCGACGCCGGCGACACCCGGCTGATCCGTGCGGTGCGCAGGGTGCTGCCCACCGCCGACGAGTACGACGGCGCGAAGCTCACGACGAGGATCGGCGGGAAGCGGCTCCTGACCCCGATGGCCCTGGTCATCGCCGCCATCGGCCTGACCGACCTGTTGTTCGCGTTCGACTCCATCCCGGCGATCTTCGGACTGACCCAGGAGTCGTACCTGGTGTTCACGGCGAACGCGTTCGCCCTGCTCGGCCTGCGCCAGCTGTACTTCCTCATCAGCGGGCTGCTCGAGCGACTGATCTTCCTCGCGCACGGCCTCGCCGTCATCCTCGCCTTCATCGGGGTGAAGCTGACGCTGCACGCGCTGCACGAGAACAGCCTGCCGTTCGTCAACAGCGGGCAGCCGGTGCCGGTGCCCGAGGTGCCGATCTGGCTGTCCCTGACCGTCATCACCACGGCCATCGCGGTCGCCGCGATCGCCAGCCTGGTCGTGACGAGGCGCCGCACCACGGGCGACGTCGCGTCGCACGGCGCCGCCGACGTCCGGGAATCGGCGTCGGCTACTCCGCCTGCCTGAGGTGCCGGTCCAGCTCCTCGGAGGTCAGCGGCTGTGGCGGCAGGGGCGCCGCCGAGTCCAGCCCCGCGGCGTGCAGACCGCCGAGGAACAGCTCGAGCTGCCGGTGGGTCAGGATCTCGTTGAGCTCGCGTCCGACGACCGGCAACGGACGTGACAGCTTGATGACGCCGGACAGCAGATCGATCGGTCCGATCCCCCGACGGAGCCGGCCGTCCTGCTGCGCGGTATGGATGAGCGACTCCATCCGCTCGAGGAGCCGGTCGCGGCTCGCCTTGAGCTCCCCGCCCTCACCGCGCAGGTCCTCCTCGAGCGTCGACGCCACCATCGGCATGAAGGCGCCGACCCGGAGTTCGGTCAGGCGGCGCAGCAGCTGCGCCAGCGCGTCCCAGGCGTCGGGGTGTGCGGCGACGGCGCGGTCGAGCTCCTCGTCGACCAGCGCCAGGTTGACGTGGGCGACCTGCCGGACGAGCCCGCGACGTTCGGGGAACCGCCGGTAGAGGGTGGCGATGCCGACGTCGGCCCGGCGGGCGATCTCCTCCAGTGGCGCGTCGATGCCCTGCTCCAGGAACACCTCGCGGGCCGCGCCGACGATCTGCTCGCGGTTGCGGCGCGCGTCCGCGCGCAGCCGGGGTGTGTTCTCGGTCAACCGGCAGCACCCGCTCCGACGATGTGGAGGACAGTCCTTCGCTTGTGCTAGCTTAGCCTCACCCTGAAACGGAGGATTTTCTTCCACTTATAGGAGCAACTGGTGTCCCCCACCCTCACCTCGGACGGCCACCCCTTTCCGATCCCGCGACAGTGCCCCCTCGCGCCACCCCCGGAGTACGACCGGCTGCGTACCGAGGAGCCCGTCTCGGCGGTGCAGCTACCCACCGGCCCCGCCTGGCTGGTGACGCGGTACGACGACGTCCGCACCGTGCTGAGCAGCCCGGCCTTCAGCGCCGACGGGACCCGGGCCGGCTTCCCCGCGCTCATCCCGGTCGCCGCGCAGATCCTGCGGCGCCCGCCGTTCATCCGGATGGACCCGCCGCGGCACACCTTCTACCGGCGCATGCTCATCCCGGAGTTCACGGTCAAGCGCATCAGGACGATGCGGCCCGGTATTCAGGCCACCGTGGACCGACTGCTCGACGCCCTGCTCGTCGGGACCCCGCCCGTGGACCTGGTCGAGGCGTTCGCGCTCCCCGTGCCGTCGCTGGTGATCTGCCAGCTGCTCGGTGTCCCGTACGACGACCACGAGTTCTTCCAGAGCAGGAGCAGGATCGCCGTCTCGGCGGCGAGCACCGCGGACGAGTCCGCGGCCGCGCTGGGTGAGCTCCGCACCTACATGGACGGTCTGATCACCCGCAAGCAGCACGAACCCGACGACGCCCTGCTGAGCACGCTGGTCACCGAGCAACTCGAGCCGGCCGGCGAGCTCGCCCGGGAGGACCTGGTGATGATGTGCCTCATGCTGCTCAACGCCGGGCACGAGACCACCGCGAACATGATCTCGCTGGGCACCGTGACGCTGCTGGAGCATCCCGACCAGCTCGCTGCGCTCCGCCGCGACCCCGACCTGCTCCCCGGCACCGTCGAGGAGCTGCTGCGCTACCTCAGCATCGCCGACCTCATCACCACGCGGATAGCGGCCGAGGACACCGTGCTCAGCGGCACCACGATCCGTGCGGGTGAGGGGGTCGTCGCCTTGCTGGCCGCGGCCAACTGGAGCCCCGGGACGTTCGCCGCGCCCGAGCGGTTCGACATCCACCGCGGGGGTCGACACCACGTCGGCTTCGGGTACGGCGTGCACCAGTGCCTCGGGCAGCACCTCGCGCGGCTGGAGCTCGAGATCGTGTTCTCCACCCTGTTCGCGCGCATCCCGACCCTGCGGCTCGCCGTCCCGGCCGACGAGCTCTCCTACAAAGACAGCAGCATCGTGTACGGGCTCCAGCGGCTACCCGTCGCCTGGTAGGTGCGGCTCCTCCCGGCTCGAGCGGGGACTACCCAGGTCCGCGTCGGCGGCGCCCAGCCCACCCTGCAGGGTCGCGAGACACTGTCGCCGAAGCTCCTCGCGGGTGAAGCCACCGGTGGCCAGCCACTCCACGCAGAGCGTGCGGACGAAGCCGAGCCAGGCCAGGATCGTGGCGGCGACGAGGTCCCGGGAGGCCCCGGCCGGGTCGAGCGCGTCGACGACGCGGTCGCGCAGCTCGGCGAGCTCGTCGGTGATGATCGTCTGGACGGTGGGGTCGCCGGCGAGGGTGCGGTTGGCGGCCACGACGGTGTGGCGGTGGGTCTCGAAGTAGTCGATGTGCGCGTCGAGCCCGGCCGCCACCTGGGTGCGCAGGTCGCCGTCGGCGTCGAACCGCGTCCGGTCGAGCAGGTCGCGCGCGGCACGCCGGTAGACCGCTGCGAACAGCTCCGGCTTCGTCGGGAAGTAGCGGTACAGCAGGCCCCGGGAGACCCCGGCCCGCGCCGCCACCCGATCCATCCGGACCTCGTCGTACGGGGACGCGGCGAACGCCCCGGCGGCCACCTCGATCAGCTGGGCACGCCGGTCGTCCGGGGTGAGTCGCGTCCGACGGGCCATCCCGGGCACGCTACTTGACACGTGTCTCATTGCGCCGCGACCCTTACTGGACACGTGTTCACCAGAGGAGGGGCGACATGGCACGAGCGCTGCGGGGGTTGGCGTGGACGATGGGCGCCGCGTGCGTGCCCATCGGGGTGGTGCACCTGCTCTGGGGTGTCGGGTCGGTACCGGGGCTGCGCGAGGCGAGCCCGACGGTCGACAGCCGGGAGCGATTCTACGGCGCACTCTTCGCCGGCTACGGGATCGCGTGGCTCCGCGTCGCCGCCCAGCGGCCGATCCGCGCCCGGTCGGTGCGGTTCCTCACCACGATCTTCTGGCTGGGCGGTGCCGGCCGGCTGTTGTCCCTGGTCCAGGCCGGACGCCCGCAGGGGTTCCAGGTGCTCCTCACCGGGATCGAGGTCGGGTTGCCGCCGGTGCTGCTGGCGCTGGCGGCCGCCGAGGATCAGGCGTCGCCCGGCCCGTCCGCGGCCATGCCGGCGGCGGCCAGCTCGGAGCGCGAGCGGACGCCGAGCTTCTGGTAGGCGTGGGACAGGTGGTAGCCGACGGTGCGCGGGCTGAGGAACAGGCGCGTCCCGATCTCCCGGTTGCTCAGACCCCGCGCGGCCCAGCGCGTCACCTGCAGCTCCTGCGGTGTGAGCAGGCCGGAGGGGTCCGGCGGGGAGGGAGCACGCGCCGCGTCCACGCCGTGGCCCGCGGCGCGGAGCTCGTGGCGGGTCCGCTCGACCCACGGCGTCGCCCGGAGACCTTCGAAGATCTCCTCGGCGGCGAGCAGCCGCAGCCGTGCCTCGGCCCGGCGGCGGGTCCTCCGCAGCCACTCGCCGTACAGGAGCTCCGTGCGGGCCCGTGAGAACGGCGGTCCCCCCGCCCGGTGCAGCTCGACGGCGCGGACCCAGAGCTCCTCGGCGTCCTCGTCGGAGGCGAGCAGGGCTCGGCAGCGCAGACCGATGGCCCGGACCCAGTCCTGAGCCGTGCGCTCGGCCCAGTCGGTGAAGTCCCGGGCGGCGCCGCTGCAGCGCTCGGGCCACCCGGACCGCACGGCCGCCTCCACCAGGTCGGGCAGGCTCGCGGTCAGACCGCTGCGGTCAGCGGCCCCGGCAGCGCTCTCGAGGCGGCTCAACGCCTGCTCGTGGCGCCCCATGCCCAGGTCGAGCAAGCTCAAGGCGCCGGCGGCGTGCATCGTCGCCGGCGCCTGCTCGCGCGCTCGCGCCGTCGCCGTCCACCGGTCGGCGGCCGCCTCGTCACCCCGCACCGCGGCGATCGCGGCCAGGATCGTCTCGAGGTAGGTCGTGTGGCGCTCGCTGCCGGTGTCGGCCGCCAGGCGCAGCCCCTCGCTCGCGGCCTCCTCGGCGTCGTCGTAGCGCCCCAGCATCTCGTGGGTCCGGGCCAGCAACGGCAGCGCGGCGACGAGCAGGCCCGGCGCCCCGTCCGCGCGGGCGACCCGCTCCACGCGGGCGGCCTCGGCCGCCGCGTCGGTGATCGCTGCCCGGACCAGGTGCAACCACCCGATGTGCAGCCGGACGGCCGGGTCGTCGGCGCCGTCGGCCAGCTCGGCGGCGATGTCCCCGAGCTCGTGACCCCCGGCTCCGCGCGTGGTGGTGGCGTGCAGTGCGGTCGCCAGCCGCTCGACCGCCGCCCCGCCCGTGCGATCGAGCCGCCGGGCCTGCTCGCCGACGCGCTCCAACGCGGCAGCGTCCCCGGCGTCGGACGCCGCCAGCGCCGCGTGCAGCAGCAGGGTCGCGGCCGCGGCCGGCGCGTCGCGGCGCACGAGCGGCACCAGCTCGGTCAGCAGACGCATCCCCTCGGCGGGGCGGTCCTGCTCGCCCAGCACCCGTGCCCGCAGCAGCGCGATCGGCACGAGCTCGCCCGGCGCGTCGACCTCCTCCGCGGCCCGGTCGGCCAGCGCGAACGCCTCGTCCGGCGCGCCGCCGTCGAGCGCGGCCGCCGCGGCGGCGAGCAGTCGGCGGCGCCGATCGTCGCGCCGCGGGCTCAGCTCGGCGGCCCGCGTCAGCATCACCACCGCCGCTCCCCCGCGGCGTCCGGCGGCCTGCTCGAGGGCGTCGGCCGTCGGCTCGTCCGGCGCGGTCGCGGCCTGGGCCGCGTGCCAGGCGTGCCGGGCGAGGTTGCCGCGCTCCGCGAACACGCGGGCGAGAGCGCCGTGGGCGGCGAGCTGCGCCGCGGCGGGCACCGACTCCTGCAGGGCAGTGGCGACCAGAGGGTGGCGCAGCACGACCCGGTCGCCGGTCCGCAGCACCAACCCGGCCTCCTCGGCCGGAGACAGGCGCGCGACCTCGCCGCCTAGGTGCTCGGCGGCGCGGGCGGCGACGGACAGATCGCCGGAGCCGTCCAGGGCGACCGCCTGCAGCAGCGTCCGCGCCGACTCGGGCAGCGCCCGCACGGCGACGGCGTACCGACCGACCAGCCTGCGGTAGGTCGGCGAGCCCTGCCCGGGAGCGGCGCCGTCGGCGCTCAGCTCCAGCAGGGCGAGCGGGTTGCCGCGGGCCTGGGCGAGCATCGCGCGGCGCGCCGGCGTCGAGACGTCGGGGCGCTGCGCCAGGACCTGCTCGGCCGCGGCGTCGTCGAGCGGGCGCACGGTCAGCTCGGGGAGTCCGGTGTCCTCGAGGGGTGACGAGGGGTGGGCGACGTCGTGGCTGCGCAGCCCCGCCAGTACCGCGACGGGCTCGGCATCCAGGCGGCGGATCGCGAACAGCAGCGCCTCGAGCGAGAGTCGGTCGAACCACTGGACGTCGTCGAGCAGGCACAGCACCGGCTCCCGCTCGGCGAGCTCGCCGAGCAGCGCCAGGACGGCCGCGCCGACCCCGAACCGGTCCGGGCGGCCCTGCGCGACCGTGCCGAGCAGCAGCTGCGCCGGGCCGGGCGGGAGCAGCTCGGCGATCTCCTCGCGCACCGGCCGCAGCAGCACGCTGAGCACGCCGCCCGGCAACGTCGCCTCGGCCTCGATGCCACCGGCACGCAGCACCCGGAACCCGGCGGCATCGGCCGCAGCCTGCTCGAGCAGGGCGGTCTTGCCGATGCCGGGCTCGCCGCGTAGGACGAGCACCGCGCTCTGCCCGGCGAGGGCCCGGTCGCGCACCGCGGCGAGGCGACGGCTCTCGTCCTCGCGCCCGTGGAGCACGGGCTCACGGTAGTTCCGGGTCACGTGCACCGTCGAGCGAGCTCAGCGCCCGTAGGGGACCCGATCCCGCGCGTTCCGCAGCGCCCGCCCCCACCAGACGAGCTGGTCGAGCATGCCCTTCGCGGCGCCGTGGGCAGCGGCGTCGTCGGTCTCGCCGGGCTCGTCGAAGGCGTCCCAGCAGCCGTGGAAGCTGACGGAGTCGCGCACCGTCATCGCGTGCACCTCCGCGAAGACCGGGCGCAGGTGCTCCACCGCACGCAGGCCACCCCCGAGCCCTCCGTAGGAGACGAATCCGACCGGCTTCGCCTTCCACTCGTCGAGGTACCAGTCGATCACGGTCTTCAGCGACGCCGGGTAGCTGTGGTTGTACTCGGGCGTGACGACGGTGAAAGCGTCCGCGCGGGCCAGCCGGGGCGCGAGCGCCGTGACCGCCTCCGGGTCGGGGTCGCTCATCCCGCCGAGGGTCGCCGGCAGCTCGGCCTCGGCGAGATCGATCACGTCGACGTCGAGGTCGGCGCGCTCGGTCGCGACGCGCGCGAACCAGTCCGCGACCGTGGGGCCGAAGCGTCCCTCGCGCGTGCTTCCGACGATCACCGCGAGGCGCAGTGGCGTGCTGCCGTTCATGGGAACCTCCAGGTCCGGGCCGGTGCTCCGGCCGATCGGCACCGACGCTAGGTCGAGCTCCACCCGCGGCGGATCGGTCGAACGACCGGGCTGACCGGGTACCGCGGACCCCGGTCGCTCGACCGATCCGCAGGCGAGGGCCCGGTTCCTACCGTCCCGTTCATGACGCGCTCGCCCCACCAGCCACCGGCGCCCCCGCGCACCGACATCGCCGCCGAACCAGGCGCCGACGGCCAAGACCGGATCCGGTGGACCCCGCTGCTCGCCCTCGCCGGCGCGATGCTGGCCGTCACCTCCGACATGAGCATCCCGGCCGTGGCGCTGCCCTCGATCGGCGCCGCGTTCGGCGCCGACGCCGCCTCGGTCACCTGGGTGATGCTGGCCTACTCGCTGCCGATGGCCGCGGTCTGCATCCCCGCCGGACGGTGGCTCGACCGGGCCGATCCGCGCCGGGTGCTGCTCGTCTCGATGGCCGGCGTGGCGCTGGCGACGGTGCTCGTGGCCACGGCCCCCACCCTGAGCGTCCTGATCGCGTCCCGGTTCGTGCAGGGCCTGTTCGGCGCGCTCACCCTCGCCGCCTACCTGCCGGTGATCCGCGCGGCGGTCCCCGAACGGCTGCGCGGGCGCGCGATCGGCGCGGTGGTCACGGTCATGACCGTCGGCGGCACGACCGGCGCGCCTCTCGGCGGCGTCGTCGCCGCCGAGGCGGGCTGGCGGGCCGTGTTCCTGGTGAAGGTCCCGGTGCTCCTGCTGGCCGCCCTGGCTGCCGTGCGCAGCATCCCGGACACCGGACGCGGCCTGCCCCGCCCCGGCGCGGGGATGTGGCGGGAGGCCGTCGTCCTCGGGGGTGCGGTCGCCGCCGTGCTCCTCGCGCTGGACATGGCCGGGGCCGCGCCGTGGACAGCCGCCGGGCTGGGGCTCGGCGCGCTTCTCCTGGGGCTCGTGTGGTCGCGGACCGGCGCGTCGGCACCGGTGCTCGCGCTGCTGCGCCGGCCCCGCTTCGGCCTGACGGCCGCCGCGATCTTCCTCCTGTCCTGCCACGGCGCCCTGTCGGTGTTCCTGGTGCCGTTCCTCGTCGCCGACGTCCTCGGGCGGGGCGCCGAGGTCACCGGGCTGCTCCTGCTGGTGCAGGTGGGAGCGATGGCGCTGGTCACCCCGCTCGCCGGGTGGCTGTCCGACCGGTTCGGCCCGGTGCCCACCACTGTCGGAGGGGCCGTGCTCACGACCGGGGTGACCCTCGGACTGGTCGCCGTCGGTCCGACCACGTCGGTCGGCGTGCTGGCCGTCGGGCTCGCGCTGGCCGGAGTGTCCTTCGGTCTCACCAACACCCCGATCATCGCGGCGGTGATGGAGGCCGCCCCCGCGACGGCGACCGGAACCGCGGGTGGGGTCTCGAGCACCTCGCGCACCGTCGCGATGACGGTCGGCCCCGGCGCGGTCGCCCTGTGCTGGACGCTCGCCGACGGCGGGATCGCGGGCTTCCGCCTCGGGGTCGCCGTCCTGGCCGCGATCCAGGCCCTCGGCGTCGTCGCCCTGATCGTCGCGGGCCGGCGCTCGTGAGCACCGTCCGCGGGCCGTCGACCACGACCGGTCCCCGGACGCCGCGGGCGTTGCGCCCGTTCCGGCACCGCGACTACCGGCTGCTGGTGGCCTCGATGGCCGCCTCGCTGTTCGCGTCCGGGATCTGGTTGCTCGCCGTCGTCTGGCAGGTGATCGCGCTGGGCGGCGGTCCGGCGGTCCTGTCCGCGGTGAGCGCGTCGGCCTCGGCCGGGCTGCTGGTGAGCGTGCTGATCGGCGGGGTGGCCGCCGACCGGCTGCCACGCCGCGCGCTGCTGATCACCGTGGAGGTGGTCCGGATCGCGGCGGCGTCGGCCGCGACCGCCCTCGCCCTCGGCGGCACGCTCGCGGTCTGGCACCTGGCCGCACTGGCGTTCGTGATCGGTGCGGCCGAAGCGTTCTACTTCCCCGCCTTCTCGGCGCTGCTGCCCACCCTGCTGCCCCCGGGGCGAGCTGCTGGCCGCCAACGGGGTCGAGCAGACGCTGCGCCCGGTCGCCGCGCAAGCCGCGGGACCCGCGCTGGCCGGTGTCCTCGTCGGCGCGTTCGCCCCGGGCGCGGGCCTGCTCGCGGCCACCGCGGGATACGTGCTGGCGCTGGTGCCGTTGCTCCGGCTCCGGCTCCGGCTCCGGGTCGCGTCGCCCGGCGGGACCCTCGCCGCCCCCGCGAGCGGCGGGCGCCCCGCCGGTCGCGAGGCGGGGACCCGCGGCTCGGTGCTCGCCGACCTCCGGGAGGGTGTCGCGTACCTGCTCCGGACCGGCTGGTTGTTCGCGAGCCTCGCGTTCGCCCTGCTCTACGTCCTGCTGATCATCGGACCGATCGAGGTCCTGCTGCCGTTCGCGGTGCACGACCGGGCCGGCGGCGGGCCCGCCGGGTACGCCCTCGTGCTGGCCGCGTACGGCATCGGCGGCGCGGTCGGCTCGATGGTCGTCGCCTCCCGCAGGCCGCCCCGCCGCTACCTGTCGACCATGCTGGTGCTGTGGGGCGCCGGAGCGCTCCCGCTGATGGTGCTCGGGCTGACCACGCGGACCTGGCTGATGGCCGCCGCGACGTTCGTGGTCGGCGCGACCGGGGCCGCCGCGATGGTCATCTGGGGGACGCTCCTGCAGCGCCGGGTGCCCGCCCACCTGCTCGGTCGCGTCTCCAGCCTCGACTTCTTCGTCTCCCTGGCCCTGATGCCGGTGTCGATGGCACTGGCCGGGCCCGTGGGCGACGCCGTCGGCATCCCCGTCACGTTCGTCGCCGCCGGGGCGCTGCCCGTGGTGCTCGCGGTCGCCGCGATCGCGCTGGGGCGCCTGCACCGCGACGAGGCCGCGCACCCCCTCGAGACCTGACCGACGATGCTCCGGGCATCCGCCCCGTGGCGCGCGGCGAGCAGCGCCGCCGTGGCCGGCGGTCAGGAGAGGAGATCCCGGCGTCCCAGAGCGGTCAGGCCGAGGCCGGTCAGCACGGCGGCGACGAGGGTGAGCGCGCCCAGCGTGACCGGGCCCGGCGGTCCGAGGAACGGGAGGACGTGGGCGAACGGCGAGAACACCCGGAAGGTCCACTCGGGCCAGCCGAGGTGCTGGCCGACCTCCACGACGACGGCGAGGACCAGCGCACCCCAGGCGACGGGCGCGGCACCGCGACGCAGCAGCCCGACGGCGGCCACCGCGATGCCGACCATCACCCACACCGCGGGGACGAGGCTCATGGTCGTGGCGAGCACGGGGGCGAGCCGGCCGCTGCCGAGCCCGAAGCAGAGCCCGAGGATCAGCTGCAGCCCGACCGGGACCGCCAGCGCGATCGCCACGTGCCCGGCCGCCCACCGGACCCGGCTCAGCGGGAGCGCCAGCAGGAGCTCGGCGCGACCGCTGTCCTCCTCCTGTCGCAGGCGCAGCACCACCGAGACGGCGTACATCGTCGTGGGGAAGCAGGTGGCGAAGGCGAGGTAGGCGAAGAAGGCTTCGCCGGGGGTCGCCGCGCCCATCGCGTCGGCCCACAGCCGCATCCGACCACTGCCGGCGTAGCCCTCCATCGCATCGGCGCCGACGAACCCGGTCGGCAGCGCGATCGCCGCCGCGGCGGCGGCGACGGCCAGCGCGGTCGTCCTGTGCAACCGCCGGGCGAGCGCCCCGGCACCGGACAGACCGGCCGCCGCCCTCGCCGGGCCGAGGCGCGTCGCCAGCAGGCCCGCCCCGAGGTCCCGCCGGGCCGCCAGCACGAAGGCGGTCCGCACCAGGACCGCGACCAGCGCGACGACGGGGAGGAACGGCCACCACTGCTCGTCGGCGTAGGGCCGGCTGCGCTGCAGCCAGCCGTTCGGGACCAGCCACCCGAGCGTGCGGACGGCGTCCCCGCCGAGGTCGAACACCCCGCGCAGGAAGTGCAGCCCGGTGAACAGCGCGACGGCGCCGACCGTCGCCGCCCGGGCGGACCCGGTCAGCTGGGCGGCGACCGCAGCCGTCGACGCCGCGATCCACACCGACCCGCCCACGACGAGGCCGAGCACGATCGAGCCGGTCACCGGCAACCCCCACGCCACGAGTCCCGCGGCGGAGAGGGCGGCCAGCACGACCCCGGCGCCGAGCACGACCGTCAGCGCGGCGGTGAGCTGGGCGTGCCGACCGACCGGCGTCGAGCCCACCAGTTCCCGGCGGCCGGCCTCCTCCTCCCCGCGGGTGTGCCGGACCAGGAGGATGACCGCGCCGAGGGCGGCCACGAGGGTGGCGCCGGGCACCGTCTCCTGGGCGATGAGGGCGGGCACGGTGTCGTCGTAGGCCGGTCCCTGGAACAGGCGGAACACGGGGACGTCCACCATGACGTCCCGGAAGCGTTCCTCACGCGCGGCGCGGTCGGGGTAGACCGTGTCGACCGAGCTCGCCCGGCTCCACACGATGCCGAGCGTCGCCAGCATCCACACGAGGATCCCGCCCCGATCCCGGCGCAGGACGAGCCCGGCGAGGACGCGCGTGCCGGTCGTGGTCCGGTCCGTGGCCCCGGCCGGCGGGCGGCGGGTCGGGGTCGGCGCCGTGCTCACGATGCCTCCTCCACCCCGCCCGACCGGTAGTGGCGCAGGAACAGGTCCTCCACTGTCGGCGGGTCGATCGCGATGTCCCGCAGCCCGAGCGTCGCGAGCTGGGACACGACGGCGCCGACCCGGTCGCGGTCCACCCGGCAGCGCAACCGGTGACCCTCGACCGTCACGTCGTGCACTCCCGGGAGCGCTCTCACCGCGCCCGGTGGGTCGGACACCTCGGCGGTCACGGCGGTGCGGGTCAGGTGGCGCAGGTCGGTGAGTGCACCGACCTCCACGACCCGGCCGTCCCGCACGATGCTCACCCGGTCGCACAGAGCCTCGACCTCGGCGAGGAGGTGGCTGGACAGCAGCACCGTGCGCCCCCGGGCCCGCTCCTCGGCGACGCACTCGCGGAAGACGACCTCCATCACCGGGTCGAGACCCGAGGTCGGCTCGTCCAGCAGCAGCAGTTCCGTGTCGGAGGCCAGCGCCGCCACGAGGGCGACCTTCTGCCGGTTTCCCTTCGAGTAGGTCCGGCAGCGCTTCGTCGGGTCGAGCCGGAAGCGTTCGACCAGCTCGTCCCGGCGCCGCTCGTCGGCGTGACCGCGCAGCCGGGCCAGGAGGTCGATCACCTCGCCGCCGGTGAGGCTCGGCCACAGCGTGACGTCACCGGGGACGTAGGCGAGCCGCCGGTGCACCTCGACCGCCCGGTCCCAGGGATCCTCGCCGAGCAGCCGCACCGTCCCGGCGTCGGCCCGGAGCAACCCCAGCAGGATCCGCAGGGTCGTGCTCTTGCCCGCGCCGTTGGGTCCCAGGAAGCCGTGGACCTCCCCCTCGCGCACGTCGAGGTCCAGCCCGTCGAGGGCGCGGTTGCGTCCGAAGTCCTTGACCAGGCCCGTGATGCTGATCGCGGTGTTCATCGCGCCGGTGCACGGTCCGGCACGGCGCCCCAGTGTGCGAGCGCCGCGTCGAGCCCCTCCGCCGCGTGGCCGGTCCAGGCGACGTAGCCGTCGGGGCGCACCAGCGTGGGCGTCGTGTCGCCCACCTCGAGCCGCGCGACCCCCGCGGCCGGCGTCGCCAGGGGCGACCCCGGGGGGACGGTGAGCACGAACCGGCCGCCGCGCAGCGCCTCGTAGAGTCGCGTGCCGTCGGTGGCCGTCACGTCGGGGGCGCGCGTGCCGACCAGCCGGTCCACCGCGCCTGCGCCCGGGTAGGCGATGCCGATCCCGCTCAGGCGACCCCTCATCCGCGCGCCGATGGGCGGCACGCGCAACGCCGTCGCGGCGAGCCGGTTGCGGACCGCACGCGCGACGGGCGAGCGCAGCATCGCGGCGCGCAGCAGCCCCCCGCTCATCTGCACCACCATCCAGGCCACCGGGTGGCGCTCGTCGTGGTAGCTGTCGAGGAGGCCCTCGTCGCCGCGGCCCCGGAGCGCCGCGACCAGCTTCCAACCGAGGTTGACCGCGTCCTGCAGACCGGTGTTCATCCCCATCCCGCCGGCCGGGGAGTGCACGTGCGCCGCGTCGCCCGCGAGGAACACCCGCCCGACGCGGTACCGCTCGACCTGGCGCTCCTCGCTGTGGAACCGCGACATCCACCGGGGGCTGTGCATGCCCCAGTCGGTGCCGAACACCGCGCGCGCCACACCGGCGATCTCGTCGAGGGCGACGGGCGCGTCATCGGGGAGCTCGCTGTCGCCGTCCCGGGCGATGACGCGGTACCAGCCGTCGCCGTAGGGCACCACGAAGCAGAACCCACGGGCGTTGCCTTCGACGGTCAGCACCTCGGCGGGCGGGTCGGTCATCCGCACGTCGGCGAGCATCAGCGACCGCACCACCGCCTCCCCGGGGAACTCGAGGCCGAGGCGATCGCGGACGGTGCTGTGGTGCCCGTCCGTGCCGACCAGGAACGTCGCGCGCAGGGTCCGGTGCCCGGCGTCGGCGTCGGCGTCTCGGTAGGTCACCGTCACGGCGTCGTCGGCCTGCACGACGTCCTGCACCGTCGTTCCGCGTTCCACCCTCGCCCCGGCCGCCAGAGCACGCTCCTCGAGCACACGCTCGACCTCGTACTGGGGGATCACGAGCAGGAACGGGAACCGGCTCGGCAGGGTCGTGAGGTCGACCGAGACCGAGCCGAACAGCCGCAGCCCGTTCACCTCCGTCCCGGCTGCCACGAGCCGGTCGGCGACGCCCCGGGCGTCGAGCTGCTCGAGCGTGCGGGCGTGCACCGCGAAGGCACGCGTCAGGTTCGAGTCCTCGCGGCGACGCTCCAGCACGGTCACCGGCACGCCGGCCTCGGCGAGGTCGCCGGCGAGCAGCAGCCCCGTGGGCCCGGCGCCCACGACGACGACATCGGGCGTGACCTTCTCCGACCGCATCTCCATCGACACGGTTCCTCCTCTCTCGACCTGCAGGAGGGAACCCCTCCTGCGGTGGACATCAGGGTGGTGCGGCGCCGGCCACCGGATCGCCCAGCGGGACCGACGTGATTGCGCGCAGCCCGTGGAGGGCGCGGCGCGGGAGCAGGGGCAGCCGTCGTGTCACCGGACGGGGCAGCTTCGGGAGGACCCGGGCGATCTGCTGTCCGCGCCGGACCGCGCCACGGGAGCGGGGCAGCAGGCTGGCGAGCAGGGCCGGTCCGACATCCCGGCTGCGCACCACGGCCTCGCTCAGCGCGGCCTCGTAACGCCGGAAGCCGTCGGCGTGGTCACCGTCCGCGGCCGCCAGCTCGCGGGCCAGGACGAACGCACCGACGACGGCCAGGCTCGTGCCGCCACCGACGCCGGCGCCCGGCGCGTAGCCGGCGTCCCCCACGAGCGTCGTGCGGCCGCGGGTGACGGCGTTCATGCGGACCTGGCTGATCGAGTCGAAGTAGAAGGCGTCGGAGGCCTCGACGTGGTCGAGCAACCGGGGCAGCTCCCACCCGCGGTCGGCGAAGGCGTCGTGGACCACCCTCTTCTGCGCGGCGACGTCGTGCCGGTCGACGGCGAGCTCGGTGGGCGTCCGGAACATGAACACCGCGCGGGCGTCCGCGGTCGAGCGGACCGGGTAGACGACGGTCAGGGCGTCCACGGTGGGGTAGGACAGGAGCCGGCCCTCGAGCTCGAGGACGTTCGGGATCGAGGCCACGGCGATGTGGGCGCCGAGGTGGTGGCGGTACCGCGACTCCGGGCCGAAGGCCAGACGGCGCACCGTGGAGTGCAGCCCGTCCGCACCGACGACGAGGTCGAAGCGGCGGGCCGCGGCGTGGCGGAAGGTGGCCCGGACACCCTCGCTGTCCTGCTCCATCGCGGTCACCGTGTCGCCGAACAGATGCTCCACGCCGTCCCGGGTCGCCCCGTGCAGCACCCGGGTCAGCTCGTCGCGCGGGAGCTCGACGCCGCGATCCGAGATCGCGACGCCCAGCGCCCTGACGTCGACGTCGATCGGCGCCCCGCCCGAGCGGATCATGGACGAGGCGTCGTTGCGGGTGCGTGCGGCCCCCACCTCGGCCAGCAGCCCCATCCGCTCGACGACCTCGACCGCGGACCCCCACAGGTCGACGGGGTGACCACCCGCCTCGCGCACCTTCGGAGCCTGCTCGACGACGGTCGGGGCGAACCCGTACCGGGCCAGCCAGAAAGCCAGGACGGTCCCGGCCACGCCGGCGCCGGAGATCAGGACGGTGGGCTCTCGCTCGAGCATGCCGACTCCAACTCGCCGACGGAGGTGACCGACGTACGGGAGGTCCGGGCCCTCTAGGACCTCGCACCTGTACCACATGGTACATCATCTGGTGTGCCGATTGGTACAGGGATCGCGCACGGTCCGGACGCCCGCATCGCCGGTGGTCTGGCACCGCTGATCCGCGCCCGCGCCCGCGCCCACCGCCGCGACCGACCTCACCGCCGCTGCGCCTCGGCCGCCGCCCGGAGCCCCTCGGCCTCCAGCTCGACGTAGCGTCGGGAGCGCCGGGCGATCAGGGCGGCCACGACCGGAGCCAGCACGCCGCGTTGGTGCAGCCCCAACCGCAGTCGAGTGCTCCCGCCCGCCTGCGGGAGCAGCGAGTGCGTCCCGGTGGTGACCACGCCCGCCGACCGGGCGGTCCATGTCAGCTCCCGCTCCGGCACGAGCTCGGTGACCGTCCAGATCGTCGAGGGCAGGCGGGGCTGGACGATCCGGACCCGGCACCCCGGCGCGAGAGCGCCGTCCAGGACGCGGACCTCGCGCATCGACGCCGTCCACCGGGGCCAGTCCTGCGGGTCGGTGAGCACCTCCCACACCCGGGCCGAGTCGGCGCGCACGTCCCGCTCGACGGTCAGCTCCATCACGTCTCCCCCGGTCCGGGTCACATGGGACGCGAGAGGTGTACCATGTGGTACATGTCGAGGTCGAGGGCCGGCTCCCGCGAGCAGCTCGTGCGCGCGGCGGTCGAGCACTTCGCCGAGCGCGGCGTGTCGGACCGGAGCCTGCGCGCGATCGCGGAGGCCCTCGGCACCAGCCACCGCATGCTGATCTACCACTTCGGATCGCGCGAGGGCCTGCTCGCCGAGGTGGTGGCCGCGGTGGAGGCCGGCCAGCGCGAGACGCTTGCCGGGCTGACCGCCGACCCCGACGCCGACCCGGCCGACGTCGTCCGGCGCTTCTGGGAGACGGTCACCGCCGCCGCCCGGCGGTACGGGCCGCTGTTCTTCGAGCTCTCGGCGCACGCCATGCAGGGTCAGCCGCACGCCGGCCGGCTCGCGGAGACGCTGATCGAACCCTGGCTCGACCCGCTCGCGGACGTCTACCGGCGCGCCGGCGTGCCCTCGGGCGACGCGCAGGTCCGGGCGCGCCTCGGGCTCGGCGTCGCGCGCGGCCTGCTGCACGACGCCCTGGTCACCGGCGACATGGCGGGAGCCGACGCGGCCATGTCCGCCTACGTCGAGCTCGCCCTGGGTGGACCGGGACAACGACAGGAATCCGATCTCGGCCCGGGAGCCGCCTCATGAGCCTCGACCGCTCCACCTGCCCAGCGGCGAGACGCTGGACCTGCTGCGTACCGGCGCGGCCGCGTTCGAGTTCGAGGCCGTCCTGCCGCCCGGGTTGTCCGGCCCGCCCCCGCACCGGCACCGCCGGCAGGCCGAGACGTTCACCGTGCTCGCCGGCGAGCTCCGCGTTCGCCTGGGTCACGAGCGCCGGGTGCTCGCCGCGGGGGAGTCGGTGACGGTGCACCCGGGCGTCGTGCACGCCTTCGCGAACCCGACCGATCGGCCGGTCCGGATCCGGACCGTCGAGACGCCGGCGGGTCCCCTCGAGGCCCAGCTCCGCGCACTCGCCGACGCCGGCCGGCTCCCGCCGCTGCGGCGGCTGGCGCGCATCAACGTCGACCACGACTACGACTACGTGCAGCACGGCATCCCGGAAGCGCTGCAGAGGGCACTCTGGTGGCTCCTCGCGCGGGGAACCCGGCCGTCGAGCACACCGATGAGCATGCGGGAGACCTGATGCAGTTCTTCGACGCCGCCCGATACACCGCGGATCGGCCCTGGGGCGCAGTCGACATCGCCGTGATCGACTCGGCGACGATCCGCCTGCACTGGACCGACGAGCCCTACGTCTGGCACGGCAACGACGGACCGGAGGTGTTCGTCGTCCTCGACGGGGCCGTCGACATGCACTACCGCGTGGAGGAACTGGAACTCGTCGAGCGCCTCACGCCCGGACGCGTCTGCTTCGCGGAGCCCGGTGATGAGCACGTGGCACACCCCCGTCCCGAGGCCCGCGTCCTGGTGATCGAGCGCAAGGGCAGCGTCTGACCCTCGCGGGCCGACCGTGCCGCCCTCGGCCGGACCGTCGGGGCGCATGCATGACCTTGACAGTAGAGCCGCCGTGTTCGGTGTTGCGTGCTCAGCGGGCTTCGCAGCTGAGTCGGTGGACCACCTGGTATCCGCAAGGATCAGCGGGGTGAACAGCGAGCTACCGATCGGTAGCCGGGTCGCCTGGCGCGCCGTCGTCGCCGACGACGAGCTGATGGCGCTCGACGAGACCCTCGGCGGCCGGGTCGTGCAGGGTTCGTGGGACCGCGTACGCCCGCATTCGCTGGGTTGGGCCACAGCCCGGGGTCAGGACGGCGAGCTGATCGGCTTCGTCAACGTCGCGTGGGATGGTGACCGGCACGCCTTCCTGCTCGACACCAAGGTCGCACCCGCCCACCAGCGACGAGGTCTCGCCACTGGTCTTGTCAGTCTCGCGACGGCCTCCGCGCGAGCCGCCGGCTGTGAGTGGCTCCACGTCGACTACGAGGAACACCTCGCCGCCTTCTACGAGCGGTCCTGCGGGTTCGCTTTCACCCGAGCCGGCTTGATCTACTTGTCGCCCGAGCCGAGGTGAGTCCGCAAGTACCCGTGCGCCGACCGGCCGCGTGTGGCTATTCATCGGCCGCGGGGAACCCCGAGACCGGTATCCACTCATCCCGCCTCGCCCGCGCGGAGGGCAAGCCACGTTCGCCGACCGGACATGAGCGACACGAAGATCGTCACTCGCTTCGAGATGACCCGCCCCGACGAGCTGGTCGAGGCGTGTCCCGTCGAAGGCGTCGACCTCGCCGAGGTCACCGACCCAGCGGGCACCGACCTCGAGCGCATTCGACGTCTGCACGACGACATCGCCGCGCCGCACCGGTGGTCGAGCCTGTCCTGGTCACCGGAGCGCTGGCGGCGATGGCTCGAAGCCTCCGACCTGCATCACTGGTCGATCCAGCGCCACGGCACCGACATCGGCTGGGGATGCCTGCGCCAGCACGCCGAGGGCGAGGTCGAGCTCGACTCCTTCGGCCTGCTCCCCGCCACGATCGGTAACGGCTACGGCGGCCACGCGCTGACCCTGCTGGCACGCCAAGCGTGGGCTCGGATGGCTGTCCCGTCCGGTGCTGGGCTGCTCTGGCTGACCACCACGAACTGGGATCACCCGCACGCCGCCGCGAACTACCGCGCCCGCGGATTCCGTGCCACAACCACACGATCAGCGACCCTGTGAGTCCGGCGAGCCCCGGCCCTGCGGCCCATCGTCCGGACAGCCACGGCCCGGCGCATGACCCACCGGTAAGGTCCTCGCCATGGGCTGGTTCCCGACGAAGCGTCCCCGCACCGCCTGAAGGCGGCGCACCCCGCCGACCGCGCGCCTCGCGCCGGTCGGCCTCGCACGGGGGCCGACGTGGGCTCGCTCGTGATGACGTGTCGCCGCCGCGGTTTCCCTGCTTCCTCGGGACGACGCGGACGTGGATCACCACCCCACCGACCACCAGGTCGGGCCTCTGCCCTGCTCTGACGACACCACCGACCCGGCGACCGCTCTTGGCGCGCTCACCCGGTGGCTGCGCTGCCCGCACTGCGCCGCCGCGCTGCAGCCCGCATCCCCGCGAGCACTGCAATGCGGCACCGGACACAACTTCGACATCGCCCGCCACGGCTACGTCTCGCTACTGACCGGGCGACGTCCGCACCGCGGCGACGACCCACCCATGGTCACCGCGCGCGAGCAGTTCCTCGGCCGCGACCACTACCGGCCGGTGCGCTCCACCATCACCGCCCTGGCCGCCGAACACGCCCCTGTCGGCGAGCAGCTGGTCGCCGACCTCGCCGGCGGCACCGGCCACTACCTCGCGTCCGTGCTCGACGCCCTCCCCGCAGCCCGCGGGCTCGTCGTCGAGGTCTCCACCGCCGCTCTGCGCCGCGCCGCACGAGCCCACCCGCGAGCCGGCGCCATCGCCGCAGACCTGCGCAGCACGCTGCCCGTCGCCTCCGGCGCGGCCGCGGTGGTGCTCAGCGTGTTCGGCCCCCGCTCGACCACCGAGATCACACGACTCCTGCGCCACGACGGCATCCTCATCCTCGCCACCGCACGCCCCGGTCACCTCCGCGAGCTCCGCACACGTTTCCGGACCCTCGAGGTGGACCCCCGCAAGGACCAGCGGCTGCGCCAGGGCTTCGCCGAGTTCGACGTCCTCGACGACCAGAGCGTCGAGTGGCGTCTGGCCCTCGAACGCCACGACGTGAAGAACCTGGTCGCGATGGGACCAAGCGGTCACCACCTCGACGAGGCGGAGCTGGAGGCCGCAGTCGCCGGCCTGCCCGAGGTGTCCGGAGTCAGCGCGGCAGTGTCGGTGACAGTGCTGCAGCACCGGCGGTGACCACAGCCTCAGGACACGCGTGCGGCGAGGGCGGCGTACTTGCGATCCGGACGTTCAGCCACCTGATGGCGCACACGCTCGAGCTCGGTGAATCCCGCGGCGGTGAGGCGCTGAGCGAAGACATCGACCGGCCAGCGGTAAGCACTGACGACCGCGTGATCGAACTCGGCGACCTCGTCGTCGCTGTCGAAGAAACCGACGACGAGCACCCCGGACGAGACCAGGAGGCGCCTGAACCCGGCGAGTGTGCGGTCGAGCTCCGCCGGTGGCAGGTGGATCGTCGAGTACCAGGACAGCAGGCCGGACACCGGATGCTCGGGGACGCCCATCTCGGTCATCGAGCCCAGTCGGAACGCCGGGCCGGGATGAGCGGCGCGGGCATGCGCGATGAACTCCGGGACCATGTCGATGCCGGTCACGTCGACGCCGAACGAATGCAGGTAGGCGCTCCAATGGCCAGATCCGCACCCGAGATCGAGCACAGGCCCGGACAGGCCGGTCAGGTGCCGGCGGATGAGGGCGGCATCGCCCTCCTGGGCCTGCCAACCGGCCGCGTCGTCGAACAGCCCGATGTACTGCTCAGACATCGAGGAGTACGCGTCGCGCACCGAGCCCGGGTGGTCCATCGCCGAGAGTCGAGGAATGACCACAGGCCTGACGGCGCGGGCGCCACTCCCGCGCCGAGAGCGTCGCCGGGCAGCTGGCACTCGGTGCTCCGCATCGGCCATCGGCACGGGAGGGACAGCCGGTCAGGGTCGCCTGGTGCACCGCTTAGCGCCCATAGACCGAGACGTGCAGGCGGCTGTCGGCGGTGAACGGCTCTCGCTTCCACCCGCCCCAGCGCTGGTGTAGTCGCAGCCCGGCCAGGCGAGCCATGAGGTCGAGCTCGGCGGGCCAGGCGTAGCGGGTGACCACCGGGAAGAGCTGCACTCCATCGGCGCCGAAGGAAACATGGCTCTCGTCGAGGCGCTGGGTGACCGGGTCGTGGCGAGCGACGTCGAGCTGGACATGGGCGAGGCCCACGGCCTCGGCGTTGACGTGCTGGTGGTCGCGCAGCCGGTACAGGAAGGCCGGTACGAAAGCTTCGACGAGGAACACGCCCTCGGAGTCGAGATGGCGGGCGACATTGCTGAAGCACCGGACCTGCTCGTGCTGGCTGAGCAGGTTGAACAGCGAGTTGAACACGATGTACACCAGCCGGTAGGTGTGCTCGAGGATCACCTCGGCCATATCGCCCATGGCGATCGCGAGGTCCTGTCCGCCGGGCTTGGAGCGCAGCTTGGCCACCATCGCTGGCGAGAGCTCGATCCCGTCGACGCGGACGCCGTGAGCAGCGAGCGGCAGGGCGATCCGGCCCGTGCCGATCGCGAGCTCGAGCGCGGGCCCGCCCGCGGCGAGCTCGCTCAACAACGCCACGGCGTCGTCCTCGTCCCCGCGGAGGCTGGCGTCGTAGACCTCGGCAGTCCGTTCGCCGAAGCTGTCGATTGGTCGGTAGTCCTCCACAGCCCCAGCGACGCACGCGGCGGCCCGTAGGGCAACCGGATTCCCTCCCGCTGAATCCGGCCAGCCTGCTCATCGATCCTCTCCTCCATACGAGCGAGCAGCATCTGACAGCGCCAACTGCAGCTGGCTCGCGCGCACGTCGCATGGAGCTGATCTACGAAGATCGACCACAGCGACGTCGCGGGGGTTGCCCGGCCTGCGAGTGTTTCCGGCGGCAGCGCCTCCCGCGCGGCCACGGCGCCGTCCTCGATGTTGGCCCTGGGATGAGCCGGGCCCGTCAGAAGGCGGGGGCGGCGGGCGTCTTGATCCTCACGGCGAGGATGCCTGTGATGGCGACGAGGGCGACGGGGAGGGCCAGCGTCGCCTGGGCGCCGTAGATCTCGACGGTGCTCCCGGCGAGGTAGCTGCCGAGCGCCGTGCCGGCCAGGACCGCGGAGAACAGCCAGGTGAAGGCCTCGGTGAGGGTGCCGGTGGGGGCGAGCTCGCCGATGAGGTTGAACTGGCAGGTGCTGACCGGGCCGATGGCCAGGCCGGCGACGACGAGCAGGAGGCCGAGCACGGCGAGGTTGGTTCCCAGGACCAGCGGCGCGGTGCCCGCGGTCAGGACGAGAAGCCAGCGCCGGTACTGGCTGGCCATGGACGTGGTGGGGCTGCGGGCGCCATAGAACACGCCGCCGGCGATGCTGCCGACGCCGATCAACGCCAGCAGCAGCCCGCTCCAGCCGGCTGCATCGACCGACACCGCGTAGGCGACGACGCTGGCTTCCAGCGCGGCGAAAGCTGCCGCGGCGACGATGGCGGTGAGCAGGACCGCGACCAGGCGGGGTTGGGTCAGCGGCCCGAGCAGATGCAGGGACTCGTGGCGGCGCGGCGTGGACCGCACCGCGGGGGACGCGGCGACCGCGAGGTTGCCGACCAGGGTGAGCGCGGCGAGCACCAGCACCGCGGTCGAAGGGCTCGACGCCGTCGCCAGCGCCGCCACGAGAGGTGGGCCGACGATGTAGAAGATCAGCTGGAGCAGCAGGGAGTCCAGCGCGAACGCCGCCCGCGCGAGGTCGGGGGCGGTCACGACCCGCTGCCAGACCGCGCGGGTCACCGGGCCGACCGGTGGGACCAACAGCCCGGCCAACCCGACGGTGCTCAGCAGGGGCGCCGGGTCCTGACGTGCGGTGGTCGCGGTGACGACGACGCCGACCAGCGCGACCGGCTGGGCGATCCCCGTGATGAGCAGGATCCATGAGGGTCCGAAGCGGTCGGCGAGACGGCCGCGGGCCGGGCTGGCGACCGCGCTGGCCAGCGCGAAGCACCCGACCGCCGCCCCGGCTTGCCCGAAGGAGCCGGTGCGGGCCTGGACGAGCAGCAACAGAGCCAGGCTGCTCATGCCCAACGGCAGCCGCGCGAGCACCGAAGCCGCACCCAACGGCGCCACTCCTGGCACTCGCGCCAGACGCCAGTAGCGCCCCAGGCCGTCGGGTCTGTTCATGGGGATGATTCAGGAGCGGCGGGCCGCTGGCCGGCGAGCCGAGGTGAGGCCCGCTCCAGGCGATCAGAGGCGGACGGTGGAGCCGTACGTGGGCCGGCTCGACGAGGGTCGGGCGGCGAGCGCCGTGTGGACGGACGCGGCGGAAGCCTCGGCGAGGGGCATGCGCACGTGGGAGGTGGGGATGCGACCGTCGGCGTGGAGAACGGCCTTGAGCACCGCGGGGCTGGGCTCGGCGAACAGCGCGTGGATCAGCGGCAGCAGCGCCTCGGCGTGGGCTCGTCCCTCGACGACCAGCCCGTCGAGCCCTGCTTCGATCATCGCCACGAAGCGCTCGGTGCACAGGTGCGCCGAGGCCGTGATCGCGCCCGTGGCCCCCATCAGTGTCAGAGGGAACAGGAATGGGTCGTCGCCACCGAGGACCGCGAGCTGTTCGGGGCGGGTCCGGGCCAGCACCGCGAGGGTGTCGGAGTCGATCGCGCCGACGGCCTGCTTGACCCCGGCGACGTTGTCGGTGGCGGCGAGCTCGCAGAGTGCCTCGGCGCCGAGCCCGCGTCCGGTGCGGTAGGGGATGTTGTAGAGCACGACCGGCACCGGCGAGCGCGCCGCCACGGTCTGGAAGTGGGCGACGATGGCGGTCTCGGAGGGACGCACGTAGTAGGGCACCACCGCTAACGAGGCGGAGGCGGCGGGCACGTGGGCGAGGGCGGCGTGGCGGGCCAGGGTGGTGCGGGTGTCGTTGGTGCCGGCCCCGACGAGCAGCTCGGCGCCCCGGTCGGCACAGACCTCGGCGACCGCCCGAACCACCGCGGCGCGCTCGGCGTCGTCCAGCGAGGTCGCCTCACCGGTGGTTGCCAGCGCGACCAACCCCGTCACCCCGGCATCGAGGTAGTGCGCGGCCAGGGACTGCAAGCTGCCGAGGTGAACCCGATCCCGCTCGTCGAACGGGGTGATCAGCGGGACGTACACCCCGCGCAGCGTCAACGACGTCGCCATCACCGCACGGTAATCCCCAGCTCGGCCGGAAGCCGGTGACGCCGCCCCCGGCGCTGAGGTCCGGAACCTCGCTGTCGTTCGACGATCGGTCCACAGCCAGGTGCCGCTTCACCTGCGCCGTCCGGGCGGGCCAACCCACTCGGGTCGTCCGGTGAAGTGCGCACGGTGAGGCCACCCAAGGCGGGATGGTGGCCCCTCCCGCTCAGAGAAACACGAGCTGGATGAGGGTGACCCGACGCTCGTGCTCGCTGACCATGAACAACACGAACCCTCGTCCCTCCGCCCCGAAGGACACGGTGCGCGAACCGTGAGGGGTGGACGGAACGTAGGGCTGGCCGACCGACCAGGGCGCGACCTCGAGGGCAGCGCGCAGCTCGGCGAACGGGCCCACCAGATCGTCGGGCAACGCGTCGATGGTGGCGGCGACTTCCGGGCCGACGGGCTCGACGGAATACACCCGTCTACATGCCCGCCTTCTCGCGACTGACCGCGAACGGCTCGTCGTCAGGTGACGGCTCGCCGGTCATCAACTCGGCCACCTGGCGCACCGAACGACGGAACGCGTCCGAGTCGGACTGCAGCGCAGCGATCTGACGCCAGCGCTCGACCACCGCCTGGACCCCACCCAGATCCAGTGAGCGTCGTGCCTCGTCCAGCGCGGCTTCGTACTCGGCGACGAACCTCTCGCGGTCCTCGGGCAGCAACCAGCTGCGGACCACTGCCGGCGACGCACCGCGCAGCAACGGATGCGGCGCCTCCGGGCCCCCGCCGGCCTCGTGCTCGATCGCCGTCATGGGCTCACGGTAGCCACCCGGAAGGCGTCGAGGGGAGACGGTACGGATCGCCGAGCCGTGTCGGTCGAGGCTGGCGCCTCGGCAACTTGGGGTCTCCGCACTGGGTCAGCCTGCCGCTCGGCAGTGGGCGGCCTCGAGCATGAGGGGCGAGAGCGAGGAGTCGATCAACAACAGGAGCTACGGTCAGCACATGCCCAGCTCAGCGGCGCTCTTGGCCTTCTTCCTCGGCACCGTGGTGTTCTTGGTGGTCCCCGGACCGGGCATGCTGTTCATCCTGGGCCGGGCGATCGCGCTGGGCTCGCGCGCTGCCCTGGTGACCGCGGCAGGTAACTACGCGGGTGTGCTGGTCCTGTTGGCCGGGGTGTCGGTGGGTGTCGGCGTGCTGGTGGAACGCGTGGCGGTCGCGCTCGTGGTCCTGAAGTTCGTCGGCGCCGCCTACCTCGTCTGGCTCGGCGTGCAGGCCTACCGCCATCGCGGGCGGCTTGCCGTGGCGCTGCACGAGCCGTCCAGCACACCCCGGCCCGCGCAGGCCTTCCTCGAGGGCTCGGTGGTAGGGCTGACCAACCCCAAGGCCATCGTCTTCTTCGCCAGCGTGCTACCGCAGTTCACTGACCCGACGCAGGGGACAGTTGGCCTTCAGGTCGCCGTCTTCGGGCTGGTGTTCTGCACCCTCGCCGCGTTGATGGATGCCGGGTGGGCCCTCGGTGCCGGCACAGCGCGAGATTGGTTCGCCACCTCACCCAAGCGCGTGCGCCGCCTCGGCGGCGCCGGCGGCCTCACCATGATCGGGCTCGGCATCGGTGTCGCCGCCACCGGGCGCAACCCATGAGCCGCGACCGTCGTTCCGACGCGGCGGCGAGGTCGGTCGATATCGACGCATGCCGGCGCTACCCTCAAGTTCGCCTGGCGTAGTGCTCATGGCCGGAGGGAGGGACCGTCATGCCCGTCGAGATCGGCTACGTCCCCGCCGGCACCACGGTCGCGGGGGAGCTGGACGTCGAGATCCCAGGTGGCCTCCCCGCGAGCACCACCGACCTTCTGGTCGCCGCCCCGAAGACCGTGTCGGTGCTCTACGCGGTTCTTGCAGTGGATGAGCGCTTTGAGGAGGCCGACCGCATCCTGGCTGCTCACCACGCGGGCATCGAGACCCTGATCATCGGGCTCAACGAGCGGGCCTCTCGCGCATTGGTCTATCGCGAGGACCCGCGGCTGACGCCGGCGACACGGCTGACGCAGGTGCTCGAGGCCGAACCGGACGCGATTCCGGAACGCCGCGAGGATCTGGCTCGTCAGATCCGCGCCGAGCTCCGCGATCCGGCGGTGGTCGAGCACGTGGAGTCGACAGGGCTGCGGATCAACCAGCTCTCCCATCGCGCCCACGACAATGACCGCGGCGACCCTCACCTGCACACCCACGTGTTCGTGGATGCCGAGGTCATCGGCCTGGCCGACGGCCGCGAGTATCCCCGTGATCCACGGGCGTTGTGGGATGCGCTGGGTCCGCTGATGCAGAGCTACGACTACCGGCTTGCCACCGCGCTGACTCGCTCGCTCGGGATCCAGATGGTGCTCGACGAGCGCAGCGGCCGGCGCGAAGCAGGCAACGTGAAGGAACAGGCAGTGGCCTCCTGGCCGGGCACCGCGTGTGTGTCCGACCGGCGTTTCCACCAGCTCCCGGCGCACCGGTGGCTGGAGCCGAGCCGGTAGTCGCCGCGCTCGCGGGCCGCCCGCTGGGCCCTACTGCGGCTCAGCGGCTGCGGTCGTAGGGGTTGGCTTGCTGGCGGGCGGGGTCCTGCCAGGGGTTGCGCTGGGGCTGTGGCTGTTCGCGCTGCCGGTCACGCTCGGGGCTCTGGTGGGTGCGGCGGTCGTGGCGCTCGGTCTCCTGGGCGGCGCGTTCGGCCTTGCGCTGCTCGGTGATCGTGCGGGCCTCGCGGGCCTGGTCGACCGCGTTCTGGAGGTCCTCGCGGGTGCGGAACCGGGTTGGGGTCCGCCCCCCGTGCTCGGGCTCGGCGCGGTGGCCGCGCCCGCTCTGGGGCTCGATCGTGGCCTCGGTGGCGCGCTCTTCGTCGCCGCGGTCGGTGGTCGTCTCGGTCGCAGCGTGGGTCTCGCGCTGGTCTGGCTCACGCTCGGAGCGCTGCTGGTCCTCATCCTTCTTGGTGGACGCGGCCTGCTGCGTGTGCTGCTGGTCCGGCCCGCGCTCAGCGCGCCGACTCTGATCCTTCTGGCCCTCGTCCTGGCGCGCGCGCTGGTCGGCGAGCGCGTCGCGCTGGGTCTCGGTGAGGACCTGGTCGGGATCGACCTCTCCGTGGCGGGCTTCGCGGGCGGCCGCGCGGGCGGTTTCGGCCTCGGCGCGCTCGGCGGCGACCTCGGCCGCCCGGGCGTGCAGGAGCTCGGTGTCGTCACGTTGCCCAACCGGGTCAAGGCGCTGCCCATGCTCGGCGCGAACCTGGGCGGCCGCGCGGGTGAGGTTGTCGCCGCGGACCGCGGCTTCGCGTCCGGCCTGGTCGAGCCGACCGTCGGGGTCGACCTCGGTCTGGCGCTGCGCGTGGGCCGCGTGCAGTCGATCGACGAAGCCCTGGTGCCGGGCAGCGCGAGCCGCTACGGCGTAATCGGCCTCAGCGACCAGGTCGGCGTACCGCTGCTGCGGGGTCTGCTCACGGTCGCCGAGACCGTCTCTGTCTGGGTCGGCGCGACCGTCGCGGGCGGTCTCGCCGTCGCGAGCCACCTCGACGTCGTCTGCCAACGGGCGCTCGCCGTCGGTTCCGTCCCGCCCGGACTGGCTGCTGGTCTCCTCGAGGGAGGGTCCGTCGGTGAGCACGTTGCGGCGCTGGAGTTCGCGGGCAGCGTGTTCGGCGTGGTGGCGGTCGGTGTCGGTCTCGCCGAGCCAGCCCTGCCGGGCTTCGTGGATCTCGCGCAGCGCGGCGGCGCGGTCCTGCTGCCGCGATACGTGGTCCTTGAAGCCGGCCAGCTTGCTCGCGCTGGCGGCCCGCTCGTCGGGGTCGCTCAGGGTGGCGAGATGCTGTTCTTCGAGGGTGGCCTTGGTTTCGTAGCGCACCCGGCGCTGCTCGGTGCTGCGCAGCAGGTCCGCGACGTAGGCCGGGGCCCAGGCCTGCTCACGGGCGTACCGGTCGACCATCACCTGCAGCTCGCCGTCGCTGGCGGCGGCGTAGTCGCGCTGGTCGGCCGGAGCGCCCAGCGCGCCCCAGGCGCGTTCCCAGGCCGCGCGTGCGTCGGGGTTCTCCCGCGACGGCGCCGGCCCGAGCGCCACGGCCTCGGGCAGGTCGTGCGCGCCGATCCATTCCCGGGCCCCGGCGACGGCCCCGGCCCGCTCGATCCACTGGGCGCGTGCAATCGGGTCGTCGGGCACCGGCCCGAGCGCCGGCGCGTCGAGCGCCCATTGCGGCGGATCCTCGGCGAGCTGCTCGCCGAGCACGCTCTCGCGGCGATCCATCGCCTCGGCCAGCTCCGCGCGGAACCGCGCGAGGTCGCCGCCGCGGCCGTCGTCGACGCCGTGGGTGCGCCCGGCCCAGCTGGTCGCGACGGGCTGGGGCGCATCCCCGACCGCGCGGTGCAGGCGGTGGCGCAGCACATCGGAGATCGACTCGGCGTCGCCGAGGGAGCGTTGGGCGACCAGCTGCGGCAGGAGCTGCTCGGGGCGGTGCCCGGCCAGTTCGGCGCCGCGCACGGCGCGCCAGAACCGGTCGACGCCGTCCTCGTCGTCGAGACGGTCCATGGTGGCCGGGTCGAGGGTGCCGACGAGGATGTCGGCGTAGCGGTCGCGGTTCTGCTCGTCGCCGATGGTCTTCCACGCGACCCCGAGCGCGGAGATGCTCTCGGCGAGGTCGAGCTCAGCGCGCAGCGTGTCGGTCGCGGTGCGCTGCGCGGTGTCCTGCTCCAGGCCGTGGGTCAGGACCTGGAACCGGTCGCTGCGCAGCGGCTCGACGTAGCGCTCGTCGTCGACCTCAGCGCGGCTGATGACGAACGCCCAGTTCCCGTCGCGGCCGCGGGTCATCCCCACATAGATCTGCTCGCGCGTCGACTTGACGTCGAAGATGTTGATCGACTGCCCGACGGTCACGCCTTGGGCGGCGTGGTTGGTGACCGCGTAGGCCAGAGTGGTGTGCTCGGCCAGGTAGGACCCTGACAGGGTCACCTGCCCGGCCTCGGTCTTCGCGCGACCACGAGCGTCGATCTGCTCGACCCGCACCGACCCGTCGTCGTGGCGCTCCACGACGTGCCAGATGTCGCGGTTGACCACCGGCCGCCCGCTGCTGGTGCGGTTCTGCCAGTCGTTGCGGCGGGTCTGGATCAGGTCGCCGACCCCGGCGAGGTTCCCGTCGCGCAGCGCCGTGGCCGCGGTGTCATCGGTGGAGACCACCCCGTAGGCCTGCAGCTGGGCGCGCAGCTCCCCGGACAGCGTCGCGGCCTGGTCGTTGCGGGGCACGATCAGCAGCGACGCGTCCCCGCGCAGCCGCGAGGCCAGGAACATGTCCTTGGCCTGCGTGCGCATGCCATCCTCGTCGCCCTCGAACAGCCGCCCGTGCGCGTCGTAGGTCTGCAGCACCGAGGGGTGTCCTTCGCGCAGCCCCAGCGAGGCCTCCCGCTCCCAGTCCTGGCTGAACCGCACGACCTCGTCGAGCTGGAAGGTCGGGACCTCCCCGGCGAGCTGGCGCAGCGCCCCGCCGGCCCCGACCGCGTCGAGCTGGGCGTGATCCCCGGTGAACACCAGCTTCGCGCCGGCGGCTTCGGCGATGCGCTGGATGCGGTCGAGCTGCTCGGTGGCGGCCATGCCGGTCTCGTCGACGACCAGCAACGTGCCCGGCTCGAGCTCGGCCTGCGGCAGCCCGGTCTCCGGGTCGGGCTCGTAGGCCCCCAGGAACTTCGCGGTGTTGATCGCGTCGAGCCCGTCTTCGCGCAGTACGTCGGTCGCGATCTGCGAGGTCGCCAACCCGAGCACCGGGGCCTGGTGCTCGCGCTGCCACGCCTCGGTCAGGGCGGCCACCGTGAACGACTTCCCCGTGCCTGCAGGCCCGATCAACACGTCGACCTGGCGGTCCGAGCCCAGGATGCCCTCGACCGCGGCGCGCTGACCGGAGTTCAGCCCGACCTCGCCGATCTCGCGTGACACTGCCGCGATGTGCGAGGGAGCCAGCACCGGCGCCCCACCGCGCCCGGCGGCCGCGGACAACCGATCCTCGGCGGCGAGCTGGCCCTCGGTGGCGAACCGCTCGGGCATCGGCCGGGAGAACCGCGACAGTCCGTCCTCGGAGCGCCGCGCCGCCGCCGGGGTCACCACGACCTCCGGCGGCACCAGCCCGACCACCTTCGTGTCCGCCCCCGGCGCGACCGCCTCGCGCACCAGCCCGGCCAGCAGCTCCTTGCGCTCCTGCTCGGACATCGAGGAGTCGATCGGCAGCTTCATGTTGATCGCTGCTTCGAGGTCCTGCGCGGTCCAGGACGCCCGCCGCAGCTGCACTTCCGCCACCGCAGAGGAGATCACCGCGCCGCGATCGAAGTGTGCTGGCGCGCTCTCCATGTTCCGTTCCGGAACCACGTTTATTGAGGCGAGGTCAACGACCCGGCCGTCGGCGAACTCCTGCCTGGTAGCGCGCCACTGGTCGTGCTGCTCGGCCTGGGTCTGCGGTTCGGGCTTGGCCGGTCGGGTCTTGAGCGATGCGGTCTTGTACATCATGAACAACTCGCGGGCCTCGGGCGCGCGCCCGTGGTTGGCGGTGTAGTCGGCGATGTAGCGCCGGACTTCCTGCTCGATCTGCCCGCGCCGCGACGAGAACGCCTCGCAGACCTCCTGGCTGACGCCCTCGATCTCCCAGCCGTTGCCGTCGACCCGCTCGACCGCGGACACCCCGAGGTCACGCTGCAGTGCTTCGAACATTGTCCGCTGGTAGACCGCGTCCGCGGCCCGCTTGACCTGATACAGCCCGCGGCCATCGATGGAGCGCCACTTGGGCTGTCCGTGCTTGTCCCGGTCAGCGCACTGGACACGGTTGGGGACAAGGACATGCGAATGGATCTGCGGGTCCCCTGTCCGCGAGGTGGTGTGGTCGAACCGGACAGCGGTCCACTGGTTGGCCGCGACCCACTCCCCCACCGACCGGCCGTCCGGGGCCTTGCCGTGATACCCGCGTCGTGACCAGCCCGCGGTGTCCTCGACGTAGGACAACCCCGCGGCCACACCCTCGCGGTGGGCCTCCCACACCTTCTCCGCCTCGGCCATCCGTCCCTCGACCGCCAGCGCCGCGTAGAGCACCGACACACTCTTGGTCGCCGAGAACGCCAGGTCCCAGTACGCCACCGGCGAGGACTGCGACCCGCGGATCTGCCATTTCAGCTCGTCCCGCCGCTCCGGGGTCGCATCCGGCTCGCGCTCCAGCGCCTCCTTGAGCTTGGCTTCCGCGCTCTTGTAGCGCCGGTGCCGCGCCCCCAGCGCCTCGCCGGTGACCGGGTGCTCGAGCCGCTCGAACACCGCCCGCGCGTCCGCCTCGCGGATCGTCTCCCCGGGGGCGAAGCCGAACGCCGCCAGCCCCGACCCGATCCACACCCCCGACGGCTCCCCGCGGCGCTCCCCCACCCCGCCGGCGTCGTCGGAGTGCTCGGCCTGCTCGGTGCGGTCGGTGTAGTAGCCCAGCGACGCTTCCTGCCCGCGACCCTCGGCGCCGCGGCCCTGCCCGTTGCCGTCGTGTTCGCGTCCGTCGTGTTCGCGACCGTCGTGCTCGTGGCCCTCGCCGGCGCGCTCCGGGCCCTCAGGCCCGTCGAGCTCGACCGCCCGGTCCCGCTCGGCGCAGCCCTGCTGACGAAGGAAGTAATCCAGCGCGCCAGGCCCCGCGTGCACCGGCGTCGCGGTCATCGTCACAGCGACCACCGTACCAAGATCATTAAATAATGCACAGGTGTTAGCTGCTTGTGCGCGTCAAAGTGCTGGGGCATGCTCAGTCCTGATGCACGCACCTCGCTCTGGGGAAGCGCTCCGCGCGACCTGCTCTTCCTCACCAACCCAAGATCACCGCGCACGATCACCGACCACTCGAAGCACTGACCACAGCCTCGACCGCAGATCTGATCTCGCACCTGACTGCCGAACCCTGACGAGCAGATGCCGCCCAAGAAGTTCGAAGCATCCGCAGGTACGAGCAGTCAGCAGCTGGAAGGAGCCGCCCGCGATGGCGACGAACACAGCGGGCCCGGCCCGGACCGGCCCCGGGCGCGAAGCCTCGACCGGGACGCCCAGCCGAGCCGAGGTGCGCGCGGCGGAGCGTGCGGAACGCGCCGAGTTCGACTACCTGTTCAACCGGCTCGGGCAGCTGTGGCCGAACTTCGGGTGTTTCTGCGGGTCGCTCGAGGACCTGCGCCGCACGGCGGCTCGCCTGGAGGCCTCCGCCGCGAACGGTGGCGGACGAGGTGCCACGACAAGGCCGGGCCGGACCACCCGGGAGCGCGCGCAGCGGACCCAGGTGTGGGGGCATCGGGGCGAGCACCACGACGCCGCCAGCCGGCGCCGCCAGGGCGCCGAACGAGCGCAAGGGCAGCAGACCCGCGAGCACGTGGGGGTATTGAGATCGCATTGACCGGCGTGACGGCACGGGCGCCGCGCTCGACGCGGGACGACCGGCCCCGGCGCATCGAGACCGGAGAGCGCCCGCCGGGACGCGGACATCTGACGGCCGCGTCCCCGCGAGAGTGGGGTTCCCCGACCGGACATCGCGGGCGCGCGGACAGTGCCGCCGGAGCGGACAACCCCCCGGTGAGGTCGCGCGGTGTCCGGCGGAGCCGGACAAGCGGCGACCGCCAGACAGGCTGTCCGCGGTGTCGTTGACCTCCGAGCTGCGAGGTGGGCCGCTGGCCGACTGGTTCGCCACCTGCTTCCCCGGACAGGGCCTGGCCGCGGACATCGCCACCGACCTCGCCGGCCGGCCCCGCAGCGGCCCGCCCGGCGGGGACCTCGACCCGGGGCACTGGCCCGCGGTCGGCGGCGCGGTCGGCACCCGCCTGGGATGGGCGGTCGAGCCCGCCCCGCCGTACTACGCGTTGTACGGATCCCACAACGCCGGGCTGATCGGGTGGGACGACGCCAACCGGGCCGCGGCGGCGTTCCCCACCCACCGCCTGGGCGAGCACGGGCCACCACCGGGCAGCGAGACCCGAGCGTTGGCGTGGCGCCCGACCCCCACCGGGTGGGTCGACACCGCCCCGGCCGGTGGGCAGCAGCCAGCCCGCCGCCAGGGCGGCACCCACCCCGAGATCGTCGGCGGGTTCGCCGCCCGGGCAGCGGCGTTCCTCGACCGGGTCCCGCCCGGCGCGTTCGGCACCGTCGGCGAGGAGACCGTACTGGCCCGGGTCGCGCTGGTACTCGGCGACTGGGAACAGGCCTACCGCCGCGGACCCGACCTGCCCCGGGCTGCCCGGATCGCGCTCGAGCAGGCGGCAGCCACCAGCGACGCCGGCGCCCTGCTCGACTCGGTCGACCCCGCCGCGCTGGCCGACACCACCGGGCTGATCGCCCACGCCCGCCGCCACGGGCTGCTCGACCAGCTCGCCGCCACCGCCGGCACGACGACCGCTCGAGGGCATGCGTTCCCCGTGTTCGTCGAGCAGTGGGCCGACGGGGACCTGCTGCTCGACCCCGGCGACGGGAACCCGACCACGCTGATCGACATCAAGAGCGTCATGAGCGCCCGCAACCCCTCGACCGTGCAACGCTGGCTCTGGCAGCTCCTCGGATACGCCTACCTCGCCGACCTCGGGAGCCCGGAGTGGCGCCTCGGCCGGGTCGGTCTGTGCTTCGCCCGGCACGCGCACGTCGTGTCCTGGGACGTCGAGGAACTGGCCGCGCTGCTCAACCCGAGCGCTGGGGTGGGTGGTCGGGCATCGTTCGATCGCGAACGCGAAGGGTTCCGCGCAGCGTTCGCCGACACCATGGCCGCGCGCGGCCTGCAGGTGAGCTGAGCGCACGACGAGCGCGGGCGACCGGGCGGGCGCCCGTCGATGGCCCATGGAGTCCTCGAGCGCGGGCCGCCGGGCCCGCCCCGATCGGCGGGCCCGGCGGGCCCGGCGGCCCCCCGGTCTACCCGACGACCGCCATGACCAGGGACTCGTCGGGGTTGCTGAGGCGCTCGACCTCCGCGCAGCGCGAGCAGGCCCGCTCCGCCACCTCGCTGGTCATGATGACGTAGCCGCCGGCACCGTTGCAGCCGGCGAACTGCCAGTAGCAGGCGGCGATATCCAGGCGCACGCCGTTGATGTGGGTGGGCTCGGGGTGGGCGGCGCTGGCCATGGTGGGCTCCTGGGGTGGGTGCCGGTGGAACGCGGCCCTGGCCTGAGCACCGGTGTCGGGGGTCCCGCAGGGACGGGCAAGGGTTCCGGGGTCCTCCGACCGGCGTGGTCCCCCTCTGCCCAGCCAGCACCCGACCTCGAGAACGAGACGCGGGGACCACCCGGTCGGTGCGGCCCCGGGTTCCTTGACCGCTCGCCCCCGACGCCGGTGCTCACCTCCGGGCGTCCCCGCCGGCGCGCGCGACAGGAACCCACCGACCAGACACCGGACCCGCGCTCACCGACCCCGGAGGCGACAGGGTGCACGCGACGGGTGTCCCCGGCAACGGTGACCACCGACGCGACCGGACCACCGCCGCCGCCCGGGGTGGCCTGGCGGCCGAAGCAGAACCATCCCGGCTCCCGGCTATCGAGCGCCGGCACGGCGCGCCGGTGGTGTCCCGAGACCCGCGCGGCTCGAAGGGCTCACGCGCGGGGTCTCGGGAAGCTCGACGAGCGCGCCCGCCCGGGCGACCCCGGCTGGGGCCGCCCCGGGCGGCGGGGGTCAGAACGGGGCCTCGTCGGCCTCGGGACCGGCCGGCGCGGTGAGCTCCGCGCGCTCGGCTGCGCACGGGCCGCAGGCGAAGGCGAGCCCGAAGCGGGTGGCGACCACGGTGTCGGCGTCGCCGGTGCAGAGGCTGGGGCGGGCGAGCAGGTCGCAGCCGAAGGTGGTCTCGGCGGTGGCGGTGGTCGTGGTGGCCATCGGGTGCCTCCGGGGGTCGGTGCGGGTGGAACGCGGCCATGGCCTGAGCACCGGTGTCGGGGGTCCCGCAGGGACGGGCAAGGGTTCCGGGGTCCTCCGACCGGCGTGGTCCCACGTTCAGCCGACGCAGGAGGCTGGGACCACCCGGTCGGTGTGGCCCCGGGTTCCTTGACCGCTCGCCCCCGGCGCCGGTGCTCACCTCTGGGCGTCCACCCGTGCCGGCCTCCGGAGGCACGACCCGGACACGGCAGGCGTCTCGGGTGCGGCCACCGGCCGGTGACCCGACCCCGCGCCGATCAGCGAGCCCCGCGGCATCCCCGGCACCGCCGTGAACCCGCGCGCGGTCGGGCGGGTCCTCGGACGCCCCCGGGCGTCCGTCCCGCCACGGCCCGGTCGGCCCCAAGCCCCGCCAGGGCGACGGCCGGCCCCGACCAGCACAGCCCGGTCGCGTAGGCCGCCCGGCGGCCGCAGCGACCGGAACCTCCCGGGGCGCTCGGCCCGGCGCGGCCTTGAGCGCCCCCGCTAGTGCACGGGCTCGGGTAGCGGCTGCCCGGGTGTCCAGGGCGGTGATCCGGAGAGCCGCGCGGCGTGCCGGGCGCGGTAGTGGCGGGGCGCGTCGTCGAAGTTCCACCGCGCCCACAGGTCGGTCAGCCGCTCGGGCACCGGGCCGCGGGGCGCGACGTCGTCGATGACCCAGTGCCCGAACGCGTCGGCGACCCAGGAGCTGGCGTTCTGGTGCCACATCCAGTCGCGGGCGCGCTCGAAGACCGCGCGCTGCTCGTCGGTGATGGTGTCGGTGACGGTCATGATCCGGGGGCTGCCTTCCTCGACCGGTGCTGGTGACACGACGACAGGGCGGGGCCGGCCCGAAGGCCGACCCCGCCCGGGGGTGTGCTCGTGGATCAGAACGGGGGCTCGTCGTCGTAGCCGCCGCTGGCCGGCGCGGCGGCCCACGGGTCGTCGGCGCCGCTCGCGGCGGTCCCGTTGGACTGGGCGCCGCCCTGCCTGGTGGCCTTGGTGACCTGGGCGGTGGCGTAGCGCAGCGACGGCCCGATCTCGTCGACCTCGAGTTCGATGACGGTGCGCTTCTCGCCCTCGCGGGTCTCGAAGGAGCGCTGCTTGAGCCTGCCCTGGGCGATGACCCGGGCGCCGCGGGTGAGGGTCTCGGCGACGTGCTCGGCGGCCTGGCGCCAGATGTTGCAGCGCATGAACAGGGCCTCGCCGTCGCGCCACTCGCCGGACTGGCGGTCGAAGGTCCGCGGGGTCGAGGCGATGGTGAAGTTCGCGACGGCCGCCCCGGAGGGGGTGAACCGCAGCTCGGGGTCGGCGGTCAGGTTCCCGACGATGGTGATGACGGTGTCGTTGGCCATGGTGATCACTCCCGGTGGAGGTCTGTCGGGGCTGCGGGGTGCGGCCCTGGCGTGATCACGTCCCGAGCACAGGGCGACGGTCGGGCAAGGGCGCCGAAGGCGTGCACTTCACCCTTGCCCGACCGTCGACCTGTGCTAGTGATCGCCGAACGCCAGGTCCGCGCTGCCCCGCGCCCCGACCGTGCCCACCCGGGCGAGACGCCGGTCGCCATGACCATCACCCGGCTCGGCCAACCCGGAACGGCTCCAGCTCCGTCGGCTCTGTCCGGCCACGACACCGCAGCGGCACCTCGAGTCCGGCCGCAGCCTCGACCGCCTGCGGGGGTGTGGAGGCACATCGACGGGATGACCCTGCACTCTGCTCGGATCATCGGGGCCTGGTGTCGCGCTCGGCGAGGACCTCGGGCTGGTGCTCGGGGTGCCCGGTGCTGGTGTGCTGGTCGCATTCGGCGCAGCGGGACAGGTCCCCATCGACGGTGACGGTGTGGGCCTGCGCGTCATAGCTGACCTCGGGCTGGTCCCCTGGCTCGGTGCTGTTCTGGTCGAGGGCTTCGCGCGGTGCCGGGACGATGTCGATGTCGAGGCGCGCGAACTCCGCGGCCCGGTCTACGACCGATGCCTGGGGATCGCAGGTCCGGGCAGTCCCGGCCAGCAGCAGGGTGGCGGCCACCGACACGTCGCGGACCTCCCCGACCTCGCCCGGGGGGCAGTCCGGAGGGGTTGGGGTGCAGCCGGTGAACACCACCGGCCCGAACACCGGGCCCGGGCGCCCGAACATCGCGGCGACGACCGACGCGGACGGGTTGCGGCGCGCGTGCTCGGCCCCATCGAGGTCGAACCACATGACGAGGTCGGTGTCGAGGGCCTCGGCGCCGGCCGCACCGGCGGTGTCGAGGTCGGCGCGGGTCTCGACGTGGGCGCGCATCGCCGACCACGGGTCTGCGGCTCGGACGCGGACCTCGCTGAGGTGCCCGTCGGTGTCGATCCGCAACCCGATCACCCGCGCGTCGGTGGCCCCGAGCGCGGTCGCGTGGAGGACGAGGGCACGGCGGCGCGGAAAGTCGTCGAGGTAGGTCGGCGTGTTCATCGTGGTCTCCCGGAACGGGTACGGCCCGGCAGGCGCCGGGGTGAGGGATCGGGGGCGCGAGCGCGCGCGAAAGGGCTCGACCGGCCATCGGGCGGTCGAGAGGCGCCGCGCGAGAGCGCGGGGCCGGGGCCTGTCGGGTAAACCGGCGGGCCCGGCCTGGGCTCAGGCGGGCAGGTGCTGGTCGACCCAGCTGACGAGCACGGCGCGGTCGGCGCCGTGGGCGCGGAAGTACTCACCGCGCAGCAGTGACCGGGCGTGCTCGGGGCTGGCGGCGCCGGCGGCGATGTGCGCCGCGCGGGCACGCACGCGACCGGCGCGGTCGTGGCCGGGGGCGGCGATCCCGACGGCGCCGCGGTCGCGGCACTCCCCGCACAGCCCGTCGTCGTCGGGTCGGCGCTGCTCGAGGGTGGGCCGCTCGATCCAGCAGGACACGCAGGGCGTGCCGCGGGTCGCGACGAGCGCCGGTGCCTCGTCGTCGACCCACCCCGGGTAGTCCAGATGGCGGGTGTCGCTGTCGAGGTCGTCAGTCAGGGCATCGACCCCGCCCGGCTCGGCGTCTCGGGTGAAGTAGCGGTGCGCGTCGAGCGCCCGGTCGGCGCCGGTGCGGCTTCCCGGACCGCGGGCCGGGCCGTGGCGGGTCGTGTGCTCGCGTACCGGGCCCCGAGTGGCCTCGCGTCGGCGGCGCGACGGCGGGCCCGGCTGGCTGGGTGACGGTGCCAGCGCGGGCTCGCGGGGCACGCAGGCCTCGATCACGGCGCGCCCGCCCGGGTCGGCTTTCTGCCAGAGGCGACGCAGCAGCGCGACCGCGACGACCCGCGGCCGCTCGAGGGCCTGCAGGCACGACCGCAGCAGCGCGGCGGTGGCGTCGTCGGCGGCGGCGGCCAGCTCGGCGGTCGCGCGCCGCGCGGCGCGCGGGTTCCCGGCCTCGATCATCGCGGTGACCCGCTCGAACCGGTCGGCGACCTGCTGGGCGTCCAACGCCGCGGTCGGTGCGGGGATCGCGTCGATCGTGCTGCGAGCCGTCATGGCTGCCCCTCCTGGGTGCTCGGGCCACCGGGGTCGGTGACGCGGCCCTGGTCTCAGCGCGCCCGGGGGGTGGGTGCAAGCGCGGGACGCTGGCTGGTGCGGCGTGAGACCGCCCGTCAGCCCGCGCGAGCGAAGTCGCACCGCTGCGCGGGTCCTGGCACGCGGCCTACCGACGCCGGTGGAACAGCACCGGCACTCGCCAGCAGGCCCAACGGAGAGCCGGGGCACGCGCGAAGCCCGGGAGCTCGCGCAACTCCGGGAGCGTCGAGGGGGCGGTCTCACCCGGACCGGTCGGCGGGAGCGCTTGCCACCCACCCCGACCGGGGGTGCTGACCTTCGGGCGGCACCGAGCCCCGGCGGCGACGATCGCCCGGAGGCTCCAGCTCGCCCCACTCGACGCCCCCCCGAGGCACCGAGACCACAGCAGGTACCGACACTGCGCGCTCGGGTCAGACCGGGCCGTCGCCCTCAACCGCGTCGTGCTCGCCGGCACTGCTGCCCTCGCCGTACTCGTGGGCGAGACCCACGGTGATGACCTCGCCGAGCGCGGCACGGGCCTCGGTCTCGACCTCGGCAGGTTGGTACCCGTGCCCGGTCAGGTAGTCCAGCCACCAGACGGCCGGCTCGGCCTCACCCAGCTCCACGGTGGGCTCGTCGAGCACCGCGCCGGCAAGGTTCTGATCCAGCAGCCAGGCCGTGATCACCACCGCGCGGTGGGTCACCCGCCCGGAGCTCCAGCGCTGCGCACCGCTGGACGGGTTGCGGTCGGGCTCGGCGCACAGCGCCGCGACCTCGTCCCGATGGGCGGCCTCGTCGGCGTCGGCGAGCAGCCACGGAAACCGGGCCAGCACCACCGCGGGCAGCTCGACATGCGCGCCGGCGCCCTTCTGAGTGCGCAGCAGGCCGGTGGTGTGCCGCCACCGGGTGTCGGCCGCAGTCTCCAGGGCGTCACGGCGGGCCTGCCGCGCCGCGCGCTCGGCCTCGAACCGCTCGTTCTCCGCCGCCCGCACCGCCGCCCGCTCCGCGGCCACCCGGGCGACCTCCTGCGCGGCCGCAGCGGCCTCGGCGCGACGCTGCTCGTCCCGGGCCGCGTCCTGGCCGGGCCGGCGCTTCCGCTCGCCCTCGGCTTCCAGGTCCGACTCGGCGGCACCCGAGACGTCGTCCCCAGCCGAGCCGCCGCCCTGGCGAGCATCGTCACAGTCGCCGTCGCGGCCAGCCTCGGTGTGGTGGTCGGGCTCGTCCTCGGGCGGCGGTTGTGCCGTGTCGGCGCCGGGCTCGGCGCCGGTCTCGGCATCGGCGGCGGGCGCGGTGTCCGGGTCCAGGCCGCCGGGGTCGACGTAGAGCGTGGAGTGCGGGCTGCGGCGGTAGCCGTGGGCGTCGGGGTCGGCGCAAACCACTTCGAGGCGCGGGTCGGCCCAAGGATCGTTGTGCAGCAGCACCCCGTGATCCGGCATCGCGGCGAGGGGAGAGACCACTGGGCTGCGGGTCGGGTCGGCGTCCTCGCCGTCGCGCGCCAGCAGCGGCGACCCGTCGGGGTCCTCGGCGCGCGAGAGCGACCACAGCGGCGCCAGCACGCTGTCGAGCGGGTAGCCGTCGGGCTCGTCGAACACCGTCCAGCCGCGCCGGTCGGCCTCGTCGCGCAGCTCGGCGGCCGCGGAGCGCCGCCGCAGGGTCTTGCGCAGCTCGGTGACGTGGTGCTCGAACATCGAGCCGCCACGGGCGAGCATCCCGAGCTCGGTGTCGGTGGCGCCGTCGGCGCCCAGCTCGTCGAGCACCGCAGCGTGCTCGAGCGACAGGTCTCCGCGGTAGGCGGCCTGCCGTGCGGTCTCCCCGAGGCGCGGCAGCGCGGCCGCGGCCCGGGCCTGGGCCCGCGTCAGGCCGGTGGCCGTCGCGACCCGGGTCAGGTCCCACCCTTCGGCCAGCGAGAGCTGCTCGGCGGAGCGGGCGCGCTGCCCGCTGGTCAGGTCGTCGCGGATCCCGTTCTCGATCAGCCCGGTGGCGATCTCCATGCCGACCTCGGCGGCGAGGTCCGGGCGCACCAGGCACGGCAGCCACCGCAACCGGTCCGCGGCCGCGACGACCTCGGCGCCGACCTCGTCCGCCCGGCAGGCGTCGAGGTCGATGTCGAGTGCGGCGAGCGTGGGGTCGGCGGTGACGTCGTGACCGAGGGCCTCGGCGAGCAGCTGGTCCGCGGCGAGTCGGGCGGCGTCGCGGCGCCGGTGCCCGGCGTAGATCACGAACCGCTCCGAGCCATGGACGCCGTCGACGCCGTGGGCGCCGTTCGAGACCGCGAGGGCGGGGACCACGGTCAGCGCCTGGAGCAGCCCGACCGAGCGCATCGAGTTCGCGAACTCGACCAGCGTGGCCTGGTCGCGGTCCCCGCCGCGCGGGTCGGCGGGATTGTCGAGCAGCTGGTCGACGTGGGCCTGGACGAACCATCCTGCGGCCGGTCCTCGGCCGTCGGTGGCGCCGGTGTCGCTGCTGCTGGTGTCGGTGCTGCTGGTGTCGGTGGTCATGGCGGCAGGCCTCCTGCGAGGGGTGGAGCGAGGGCAGGTGAAACCGAGGCCCGCGGCCGGCCCGGCTCGGGTGGAGGCGGTGCTCGGCCGCGTGGGGCGCGAGTCGCCGGGAGGGCCCCGAGGTGGGGGTCCGCGCCCCTCGGGCGCGGACCGGCGAGTGGTTCCGACTGGCCCGCGCGGCGTGGTCCCCCGAGGCCTGCCCAGGCGCGGGCTCACGACCAGAAGGCGGGGACCACCCGGGCGGGTCGGCCGGGTTCATCGCCGGCCTGCCCCCACCCGGGCCCTCAGACTCGCCTCGCCCCACGCGCGACCCGCCGCGGACCCGGCCCGCCATCAGGCCGCGCCGAGCTCCTCGGGGCCGTTCTCGTCGGCGCTGTCGTCGACTTGGTTGAGGTCAGGTGCGGCGCGGGCGAGGTCGGTCATGGAGCGGTGCAGCTCCTCGGCGCGGGCCTGCTTGTCGGCCAGCTCGTCGGCGCGCGCGAACGGCGCGCCGAGCTGCTCGCGGGCCAGGGCCCGCTCCCGGCCGGTGTTGTCCCGCCGGTCGGCCGCGCGCCGTCGGCGGACCTCGAGGCGCTGGTGGCGGTGCTCCAGCGCCGCCACGATCCCGAGGCCTCCGGCGGCGAGCTTGTCGCGGGTGGCCACGACCGGCTCGCCGGGCGCTTCGGCGAACTCCAGATGGTGTTCGACCTTGCCGTGGCCGGTGGGGTCGCGGTGCAGCGAGTGCTGCAGGGTAAGCCCCCCGAGGTGCCCGACCGCGCCCGCCCCGCCGCGAACACGAGCCGGCGAGCCGGCCAGGGCGCCGGCGAGGTCGGCGGCGAACGCGGCCCGCTCCGTGTAGGACCTTGACCCGTCTACAGCGCCTGCGTCGTCGAGGTCGGCGGCGAATCCGTCCCCGCGGGTCGAGCGGCTTTCGGCGATCGCGTGGTCGAGGCCGGCGATGTCGGTCTCGAGAGCGGCGATGGTGTCGTCGGCGACGGCGATGGTGTGCTGGAGGTGGTGCTGGGTGCGCCAGTGGGCGCGTTCGAGCCGCTCGAGGGTGGCGACCTCGGCGTCGAGGCGGGCCTTCTCGATGACCCGCGGGTCCCCGGAGGCCAGCGCCTTGACCTCGTCGAAGGACAGGGTGGCCTCGCCGATGTCCTCGATCTCGCGGACGTCGAGGCGGCCGTGCATGACCTGATCGATGAACGCGGACTTCCGCGCGACGGTCTGCCAGCTATAGCCGTCGAAGCTGCCTTCGGTGATGTAGCGGTAGACCGCGACCTCGCCGTAGGGGTTGCCCTGGCGGCGGATGCGCCCGTCGCGCTGGTGCAGGTCGGCCGGGCGCCACGGGCAATCCAGGTGGTGCAGCGCCACCGCGCGGGCCTGCACGTTGGCCCCGACACCCATCTTCTCGGTCGATCCGACCAGCACCGCGACCTCGCCGCTGCGGGCGGCGGCGAACAGCGCCCCCTTGGCCGCGTCAGTGGTGGCGTCGTGGATGAACCGCACCGACCCGGGCGGCAGCCCGCGCGCGACCAGCCGCTCGCGCAGCCCGTGATACACGTCGAACCCGCTGCCGGTGGCGCCGGCGCGGGTGGGGGTGCCGAGGTCGCAGAACACGATCTGCAGCGCCCCCGGGACCGGGTGCGGAGTGCCGTCGGGGTGGTCGAATCGGTCCCCGCGGTGTGCCCGCCAGATCCTGGCGATGGTGGCCGCGGCGTGATCGACGGTGGCGTTTCCGGGCTGCCGGTGCCCGATCAGTCGCAGGTCCAGCGCGGCCGCGCGGCCCTCCGAGCAGACCTTGAGCATGTTGTCCTCGCTCGGGTGCACACCGCGCCCGCGGATCGCCTCCGCGCGCTCCCCCAGCGACGCCACGAACTCCCGCAGCTCCTCGCTCGGCTCGACGGTGACCGTCGCCGGGGCGCGGGCGCCGTCCTCGGGCCTCGGCGCCAGCGCGGGGATCGGCAGGGCGAGGTCGGTGGCGGTCTTGATGTCGGCCGAGACGTGCCACAGCCGCAGCAGCTCGGGCACGTTGGTGAACCGCGCGAACCGCTCGGTGAGCCGGAATCCGGCCGCGTCCGGGGTCATCTCGACGGTGGTCACGACCTGCCCGAACGTGGCTGCCCACTGGTCGAACTCGTCGATCCCCGCAGTTTCGAGCAGGTCCGGGCGGGTGTAGCGCTGCATCACGTAGGTCTCGGTGATCGAGTTCGTGACCGGGGTCGCGGTGGCCAACGTGACGATCCGGCGGCCGTTGCGCCCGCGTAGCCACCACAGCTTCATGTCCAGGTCTTGGGCGCGTTGCGAGCCCTCGATCGCGGCGCCGGCGATGTTCGATGGGGTCCGCAGGTTCTTGTAGAGGTGGGCCTCGTCGACGCAGACGTAGTCGATCCCGGTCTGCTCGAAGCTGACCCCCGGGTCGGCGGCGCCGTCGAGCTTGGCCTTGATCCGCTCGATCGCGGACAGCAGCATCCGTTGCACCCGCTTCACCGATCGGTCCGACCCGCCTCCGTTGGCGGCGAGGGTGTCGATCCAGCGGGTCAGCCGGTTGGTCTCCTGGTCGAGGTAGGTCTGCTGGGCTTCGCGCGAGAGCGGGATCCGCTCGAACGCCGAGCGGGTCATCAGCACCGCGTCCCAGTCACCGGTGGCGACCCGGGCCACGAACTCTCGGCGCCGCTGCGCGGAGGTGTCGTCGCGGGTGGCGACCAGCAGCCGCGCCCGGGGGTAGAGCGCGGTGAACTCGCGCGACCACTGCTCGAGCATGTGGTTGGGCACCACCACCGCGGGCTTGGCCACGAGCCCGAGGCGGCGCAGCTCCATCACGCCCATGGCGATCTCGGCGGTCTTGCCGGCGCCGACGTCGTGGGCGAGCAGCACCCCGGGCTCGGCGATCATCCGCGCGACCGCCGAGTACTGGTGCGGGCGCGGGGTGAAGCCTTCGGCCAGCCCGGGCAGCGACAGCGTGTCCGGACCGGCGGCGTCGTAGGAGCGCAGCACGATCGCGTTGAACCGGTCGTTGTAGACCCGCGCCAGCGCCGCAGCACGCTGCGGGTCCTCCCACACCCAGCCCGAGAACCGCTCGGCGATCTCGCGAGCCTTGTCCTGCGCGGCCAGGGTGTCGGTGACGTTGAGGACCTGCCGCTCCCCCGACGGCGTCTTCACCGTGTCGGTGACCCGCACCGGACGCTGCTCGCACAGCGCCGCCACCAGCTCGCCGGCCGACCGGCGCGAGGTCCCCCAGTGCTGGGTGGCGGCGACGCCGTGGCGGGCGCCGAAGACCTCCCAGACCGAACCGCCCGGGTGCTCGACGCGGGCGTTCGCGTCGTCGAGGACCTCGCGCATGAACGCCTGGATCACAGCGGCGTCGATCCACGCCGCCCCCAGATGCGCGGTGATCTCCCCAGGGGCGAGGTCGGCCGGCACGACCGCGCGCAAGGCGGTCACGTTGCGCTGAAGCGACGGGTCGCGCTCGGCGGCCGCGGTGGCGATCGCGAGCTTGGCCCGCACGTCCCCGGACAGGTACTCCGCGGCCGGGACGAGCTCGCCCTCGATCGCACCATCACTGTCGTCCCCGGCCTGGTCGTCCCCGGCCTGGTCGTCCCCGTGCTGTTCGTCCCCGTCCTCGGTCTCGAGGTCTCCGGGATCGGTGAAGACGAGGTCGCCGAGGCGCTCGCGGGCGGTGGCGGGGTCGACGCCGAGCAGCTCGCCGATTACCTGGAGGTCAACGCGGGCGTGCTGGTCCAGGCAGATCGCCAACGCGTCGCCCGGCGAGTCCGCCCCGGTGCGCGGGGCGCGGGGCGCGACCACGCGGCGACGGAAGATGTCCGCCGGCAGCGCGGTGCCGAGCTCGGGGTCGTAGCCGTGCTCGAGCGCGTACACCGCGGCGGCATAGGGGTCGTCGCGGAACCCGCCCTGGCGCGGTAGGACCGCGACGTCCGCTGCGCGGTTTGCTGCCCGCTCTGGCGGGTGGTGTACCGAGTGATCGGCCCGAACTCAGCCAGGTAGGCGCGGTAGCGGGTGCCCAGCTCGTCGCGCCGCGCGCGCATCAACGGGGTCTCGTCGCGCTCGGCGGCCTCGAGGTCGAGCAGCGCCACGACGGTGTCGCGCAGCCCCAGCAGCGCGCGCAGCTCCGCGACCTGTGTGCCGGGCACCTCGAGCGGGGCAAGCTCACCGGCGGTGACGCGGCCGAACCCTCCGTCGGCGTCGACGACGGTCAGGCCTTCGCGCCACGCCGGGCTCGGTGGCCCGGATCCTGCAGCGGGCGCGGGCGCGGTGTTGTTGACCGGCCGGGCTTGACGGGCGGCCCGCTTGGATCGTGGCGCGGGCACCGTGGTCGACATCGAGGTGGCCGCGCGGCGCAGGGTGAGCCCGGCGGCGCGGGCGTCGTCGACGAGCTCGGTGAGTGCGGCGGCGAGCTGTGCTGCCAGGGGCGTACCGGGGTGCGGGTCGACGTGCAGGCTGGCCGCGCTGTACGGGCCGGAGCGCAGCGCGAACCGGCCGAGCACCCGCTGGGGGTGCTCGGCGAAGTAGGTGTTGACCGCGGCCGCGTCGTGCTCGGGATAGCCGGGGACGCGGGTGATCCGGTCGAACAGTGGTCCGCGCGCCTCGGCGTGCTCGTCGCGGCGGCGCAGGATCAGCAGGTCGCTGACCGCGTCGGTGCCCGCGGCGCGGTCGTGCGCGCCCGACGGCAGCCGGATCGCGCCGACCAGGTCACCGAGGGAGGCGATCTCGCGGCGCCCGGCGGGGTTGCGCGCGTCCAGGGTGTAGCGCGAGGTCAACACCGCCACCAACCCACCCGGCCGCACCAGGTGCAGGGCGGCCACGACGAAGTGGTCGTGGATCGACAGGCGGCGCGGGTTGTGCCGCCGGTCGTGCAGGGTGACCGCCCCGAACGGCACGTTGCCGATGGCCAGGTCGAACGACCTTTCAGCCAGGGGCGTGTCGGCGAACGACTCACACCGCACCTGGGTCCGCGGGTGCAGCGCCGCGGCGATCCGGGCGGTGGTCGGGTCCTGCTCGACTCCGACGACCCGCGCACCCTCGGGGGCGTGGTGCAGGAAGTTCCCCGACCCGCAGCCGGGCTCGAGCACCGCGCCCCCACCGAAGCCGAGCGCGGCGACGGCGTCCCAGATCGCGGTGACGATCCCCAGATCGGTGTAATGCGCGTTCAAGGTGCTGCGCGCGGCCGCCGCGAGCGCGGTCGAGTCGAGCAGCTCGGTGAGCTGCGCCCGCTCGCCGGCGAATCGCGGGTCGGCCTGATCGAACACTGCCGGGACCGCACCCCAGCCTGACCAGCGCGCCAGCACGCGCCGCTGCGCCTCGCTCGCCGCCACATCACCGAGGTCGAGGGGCCCGCCGTGGGTCTGACCAGTGGGGAGCGCCCCGAGTTCGTCGAGCACCCGCAGCGCGTCGAAGTTCGCCCGCACCCGCGCCCGCGCCCCGGAGGGCGCCAGCTCGTCCTGGGTCGCCGGACGCCACACGTGGCGGGCGATCGAGTCCCGCCGCGGCAGAGCACCGGTGCGGCTGCGCGCCAGGCGCGTGGGGGCGCCGGTCGTGGTGGTGGCGGTGGTCAGGGTGTCCGTCGGGCTGGAGCTGTCGTAGTTCACCGCGGGGCCTCTCGTCGCGCACGGGAACGGGACGACCAAGACCGACGACCTGGTGGCGGGTGTGAACCCGGCCGGGTGCGGCTCGTTCGCCCCGTGGGGCGCGAGCGGCGTGGAGGTACGCGGGCGGGGGTGGCCGCAGGCCACGGGCGGGACTCCGAAGGCTCCGCCGACCGGCGCGGACCGACCCTGGCCCCAGACCGGCACGCCGGGCACCTGTCGGCGGGGTCGGTCCACCCGGTCGGTGCGGGCCGCGGGGTATCGCCCGCTTCGCCCCCGCCCGGTGTGCCTCAGCCTGGCTCGCCCCACGTGACGACGAGACGCTGGGGCAGGATCTTCGCCGACGACGTCGTCGCCGCAGCCATGATCGACCGCCTGGTCCACTACGCCGAAGTCCACGCTCTCCGGCGACTCCTGCCGCACCCGTGCCCACCGCGAACTGCTGGCCAAGGAGCGCAGCCAGGTCGACTGATCAGCCCGGATGATGGGGCGATGTTCGAAGGGTTCGTCGACGAAGCGATTGAGCTCGGCCCGGTCCGGCTGCGGGTCCGCCACGCACTGGGGCCGCAGCCCGACACCGCAGCCACCGTGCTGCTACTACACGGCCACCCCCGCACCTCGGCGACCTGGCACCGCGTCGCCGGCGCCCTGCGCGAGCTCGGATACGGCGTCGTCTGCCCGGACCTGCGCGGCTACGGCTCCTCCAGCGCCCCGCCCACCGACGCCGAGCACCGGGCCTACTCCAAGCGGGCCATGGCCGACCACCTCGCGGCGTTGGCCGAGCACCTCGCGTGCGCTCGGAGCCTTAGAGGACCCGGTATCCGTCCTCGAGGTAGGCGGTACGGGAGCTGTTGCGGGCTTCGAGAGCGGCTACGGCGCGACGTGTCTGTAGTGGGGGGAGATGCTCGGCGAGATGCTCGGGGGCGACGAACGCGGCGCCGCGCAGTTCGTCGCGGCAGGTCGTGAGCGCACCCAGGTCGGGCAGCGTGCCGCCGTCGAAGACGGTAATCATGGCTTCGGTCCGGGTCGGGCTCGCGGGGACGTAGTCCACGACGAGCAGGACCCCGGGGGCCTGGTCGATGCCGAGTTCTTCTCGGATCTCTCGGCGTGCAGCCGCGGCCGGGGACTCGTCGGCTTCGATGGCGCCGCCGGGCAGCTCCCATCGCGGTTTGTAGGTCGGGTCCAAGATGAGGACCCGACCCTCGGGATCGGTGAACAACACGGTGGCAGCACCGCGCTTGCGGACCAACCCGTCATCGTGGGTGGCAGGTGCGGCCGGGGCGGTCGACATGGGTGCCCAGGATAGGGCACCGGTCACGGCGCTCCCCCGTCGTCGGTGGCCCAGCCGAGCCAGGCGCCATGGGGGTGGTAGCTCCCGAGAGCGCGCTCGGCAGTGAGACGTCCGCGCGCACAGCAGATCAGCCGCAGCCGTTGGGGGTCGGCATCGTCTCGCGGTTCGGCCCGGACCCAGCTCAGTGGTCGGCGTTGAGAGGCCTCCAGCACCGCCCGGTGGAACTCCGCGCGCGCGCTCGGCGTCATGTGGGCAGTGACCGCGGTGTGGAACACGACCGGGTGTTGGTCGTCCGGTACTGCAGCCACGAGTTCGCCGACGCGGTCGGCGGCGTGGCCGCGGTAGAGCACAGGGCGGGTGCCGGTCGTCTCGGCGCGTGCCGCGGCGGCAGCGAGGGCCTGGTCGAGGCGTGCCCGGCGACGCGAGTGCTCGGGCCACACCAGCGCGCGCAGCCACCTGTGGTGCGCGGGGTCAGCGACGTCGAGCGGCGCCAGATCGAGCCCCAGACGGGCGCCGATGTTCGGCCGCGGCCTCAGGGCCGGAACGGGTGCGCCTCGCAGCGCGCAGTCCAGTTCGGGGAAGGCCGCCTCCCCGCCGTCGACCGGCGGGTCGATGCGGAGAGCCGCCAGGCCGGGGCGGGTGTAGCGCAGGGGGTAATGGTCGGCGAGTAGGTGCAGTCCGGCGCTGGCGCCGATCTCGACCAGCCCGAGTGGACGCGAGGTGGTGGCTGTGACGGCAACGAGCGCGGGATACAGATAGGCGACGCGGCCTACCTCGTTGAGCTGCGCGATCCGGGACGGAACCCGCGCAGCGATGTGTTCGCGGTGGCGGCGCGCGAAGTCGATGATCGCGGCGACGTCACTGGCCTGGCGGCCACACGGCTCGGGCGGCTTGATCTCGTCGCCGGCGGCGTCGGTGTACGCGCTCACTGCCGCTAGGTCGTGGAGCTCATCGGCAAGCTCCCGGATCACGGCGAGCAGCAGGTCGGGCTTGTTCTGCCCGCGCTGGGCACCAGCTGCGGCAGTGAGCAGGGTTGGTTCGGCACTGATGGCACGAGCCAGCTCGGCGGTGAACGGAGCGTAGGGCCCGGCGCGGTGCTCGGCGAAGCCCCGGAACTCGGCGGCGATCTCGGCGATGCGGCGCTCGGTTCCCGGTCCGGCGACGGTGTTGCCGTGCGGTCGGTGCGAACTGCGCGGCGTGGGGGTGGTCATGGCTGGGTCCTTTCGGTCGAAGCGGCGACAGGGTCGGGCGAGTGCTGGCTGGTCTCACCGCGCAGCAGGGCCAGCCCGGCCGCGCGCTGCAGGGAGTCGTGTATGCCGTCGGCGTAGCGCAGCGCGTCGAGGTCTCGGCGCGCCTTTTGCAGGGGATGGTCATGACCGAACCCCGCGGCTCCGACGAGCCCCAGCAGCTGGTCGGTCGTGCGTCGGGCCGTGTCGACCCCCAGAGCCTTGGTGGCTGCGGCCCGCCGGGGCGCGTCTGGCGCTCCGGTGGCCGCCAGTCGTTGGGCGTGCAGGACCGCTAACAGCGCGGCGTCCAGATCTGTCTGGGTCGCACCGAGCGCGATCAGGGCGTGATCTCCCACCCGTTCGATCTCGCCGCGGGCGAGTCGCTGGGCCAGATGTGCGGTGACGGTGTCGTGCACCGCGGCGGCGGCGCCCAACGCGGTAGCGGTGACCAGACCGCGGTAGTGGGCGAAGTGAGCAGCAAAGATCCCCTCCGCGTCGTCGTCGCCGTTTCCGAGCAGCTGCGAGGCGTCGATCGGGACGTCGCGGAGCTCCAGCGCTCCCCAGGACCACCCGGCCAGCCCGGCCGGTGGGGTCTCGCAGCGAGCCAGCTCGGGGCGAGTGGCGTCGACGACGACGGCGGCGAGACGGTCGTGCTGGTCACGAGCGAACACGACGAATACCGCCGCCTCATGCAACCTGCTGATATGAGCCTTGTTGCCGCGCAGGACCCAGCCGGTGGCGGTGGGGATCAGCCGCGTGGCCAACGAACGAGTGCGGCTACCGCCGGTCGGCTCGGTGATCGCGATTCCGGCGAGATCTCCGGTCGCCAACCTGCTGGCCCACCGGTTGCGGGTCAGGTCGCTGGCGTGGCGCAGAATCATCCGGCCGTGACCGGGCCCGCTGACGTCGCGTAGGTCTAGGTCGTAGTACCCGGTGACCCACTGGCGCAGGGTCTGGGCGAGGTCGGGCCCGCCGAGCAGCGCTCGCGTGTCGGGTTCAGCGACCGGTCGGTGCGCAGGACCGCGGGGCGCCGGTACGGCCCCGGTAGTCGTGCAGGGACCGAGCTCGCCTGGGTGAACGGTGCCGGCCACGAGCAGGCGTCGCAGCTCGAGCAGGGCGCGAGCCCGCGGACCTATGTGGCTGGCACCGTCTTGATCGTGTTCATCGGGGCGCTGGGTCGGTGGCGGTAGAACAGGCAGGCTTGCGCGCACTGCCTCCTCGAAACGGCCTATCCCGTCCCACGCGGGCCCGTCGATCTCGGGCAGGGCGCCGCGCAGCGCGCGCAACCAGGCCCCGGCAGGCCGGTGCGGGGGGCTCATCGGGTGCCCTCGGTGGAGCGGTGATGGCCGCGAGGCGTCAGGGTGCGAGCAGGATTGCCGGCCACGACGGCGCCGGCGGGCACATCGCGCAGCACCACCGCTCCAGCTCCCACCGTGGCACCGGCCCCGACGGTGACCCCGCCCAGGATCACAGCCCCTGACCCGACGCGGCAGCCCTCGAGGAACCGTGGCGGGGTCAACAGGGTCTGTCCCCCGCCGACCTCCCAGTCCAGGCCGTTGTCGTTGATCGTGCGCACTCCGGCGCCGAGGAACACGTCGTCGCCGACGCCGGTCTCGGCGGTGATGTGGGTACCAGGCGAGATGCGGACCCGGTCGCCGAGCACCGCGCCGCGCTCGATGGTCAGCGTGTGCCCGAGCAGGCAGTCACGGCCGACGCACACGTCCGTACGCAGCAGAGTGTGATGGCCGACCACGCTGCCCGCACCGACCTGGACGCCCGCGTAGAGCACGGCCCCAGCCCGCAGCACTGCCTCGGACCCGACGCGAGTGGTTCGGCCGCTCCCGGGATGGGTGGCGCGTAACGCGTACCCGAACTCGGGCTGACCCACGATCACCCGGTCCTCTGCGCGGGCACCGCCCGCGAGGGCGGTCCCTCCGTGGATGACTGCCTGTGCTCCGATCTCGACGTCCTGCCCGACGTCGATGTTGCGCTGCAGACCGAGCCGGTCCCGGGGGCAGAACAAGGCCCACGGACTGACGTGAGCGCCAGCCGAGATCGTCACCACTTGCTGGGCGATCGCGTCTGCCGCGCGCAGGTGAACCGGCGGGCGGGGATTGGTGAGCCGCTGATCGTCGTCGTCGAACTCGTCGGTCATCGGTGCCTCCAGGGCGGTGGGTGGTGCGGGTGGAACGCGGCCCTGGCCTGAGCACCGGTGCCGGGGGGCCCGCAGGGACGGGCAAGGGTTCCGGGGTCCTCCGACCGGCGTGGTCCCCTCCGCCCAACCGGCACCCGACCTCGAGAACGAGACGCGGGGACCACCCGGTCGGCGCGGCCCCGGGTTCCTTGACCGCTCGCCCCCGACGCCGGTGCTCACCTCCGGGCGTCCACCCGTGCCGGCCGGCCCGGGGCACGGGCAGGGGCGACGAGCAAGTGGGGACGGGCACCTCGGGGGCCCGCCGGACTGCGCCCGCCGTTGACGGTGGGGCCCCGGCCGGTCGCGTCGATCTTGGGTGAGCGCGGCGTGGGCGATGCTTGACCGCCGTGGGGTGGTCTGCGACGTTCCGGCTGATGTGCCCGGCCCCTTCCCCCCGGGGCCGGGCACATCGTCGGCCGGAGTCCCGGGGGGTCAGGCCAGGCGGTGGGCAGACTCGGTGGCGGCCTCGGTGATGAACTGCCGCAGGCTCGCGGGGTCAAAGCCGTGGTCGAACGCGGCGCGCAGCAGCCCGCTGAGGCGGTGCTCGGGGTCGGCGTCCGTGGCTCGCTCGAGCGCGACGCTCGCCATGACTCCGCCGCCGGTCTCGATCGCCGCACACGCGAGCAGCACGGCGGGCTCGGCGGCCTCCGGGGCCGGTGCGGCGCGGGTCAGCAGCCACCACAGCTGGTGGGCGTGCTCGGGGCGCACCGCGTCATCGCAGCCCAGGGCGAACCCCAGGCACACGTCCCGCACCACCGGATCGGTCAGCGCGGCCACCAGCCGGACCAGGCGGTCCTCGTCGAGGGTCTCGCCGCGCCCGACCCTCTCGGCGGCGTCCCGGATCGCCGCGAGGTCGCCGCGGGCGGCCTGCACGCGGTCGCGGGCCCGCGCGTGGCGGGCGGCGTCGTGCGCGGCGTCGAGCTGGTAGCGGCGCCGCGCGCTCGCGGCCACCGGGTCCGGTCCCAGCGCGGCCGCGGCCTCCTCCCGCGACCGGTAGGTGACCGACCCGGCCACGGCCTGGTGCGCCGCGAGCGCCGTAGCGCCCGGGTCGGGCAGGGAGCCCGAACAGCACCCGTCGTAGCAGCACCAGACCGCGCCCGCGGTGATCTCCGGTACCCAGGTCGCGGTGGCGACCTCGATCCCGGCGGCGGTGAACGCGTCGCCGAGCGTGTCGATCAGGCCGCGGTACGGGACGTCGACGCCCTCGCTCTCGGCCACCACCACCGGATGCACGGCGTGAGCCCCGGTCTGGGCGATCCGGTTGCGCATCGCCCGGGTGAGCGCGCGCTCCTGCTCCGGGCTCGTCGGGAGGTCGGTGCGCACCAGCGCCCCGAGCCGGGAGCCGCCTTCGACGTGGTGCACGCCGATCAAGATCAGCGACTGGCGGGGGGCGAAGCCCAGCAGCGCGGGCGCCGAGGCGAGCAGGCTGCCGGGGTCGCTCAGTCGCACGACGGTGCGGGCCTGAGGTGCGGATTCCTGGGTCACGATCGTTCTCCGTCTCGCGAGAGGTGAGACGGGGCTCCGGAGCCGGCGGCCGGGCCGAACTGGTCGTGCCGCCGGCTCCTTCGCCCCGTGGGGCGCGAGTCGAAGCGAGGTTCCCGGCGCGGGGTGGCCGCCTGCGGCCACGGGCGGAGGGCACGGCTCCTCCGAGCGGCGTGGTCCCGCGGCCAGCCGGGCAGCCGACCTCGAGACAGGAGGCTGGGACCACTCGGTCGGTGCGGGCCAGGGCCCATCGCCCGCTTGCCCCCGCCGGGGACCTCAGAGTCGCCACGCCCCACGGGAGAAGGAAGCAGCAGCCGGGTTCGACGCGTCGAGGGTGCGAGGACCGGTGGTCGCTGACCGCGCGATCTTGACCGCGGGTCACTCGCTGTCGGGGGGGTGTGGAGACTCAGTCGAGGTGGACGGCGGAGTGCTCGGCCTACTGGGAAGCATTGCAACGAAGCCGTACACGGCGAGGGGGAACAGGGCCCATGCGAGGACGTCGGCGACCCGGCCGACGAACTCGGCCCCGCCTGGCACCTCGATGGTCACCACCGTCGCGACCACAGAGAGGTACAGCGCCGAGAAGAGGGCGACGAGCTGGCCCGCAGTCAGTCGATCCAGGAGATGGTCCGGCGCCGTAGCGACCGTGGCGCTGATCCGCTCGCGGATGCCCTCGACGTCGCCCTCAGTGAGGCCGGTGGGTTCGAGCTGGTCAAGCAGGTCGTGGATCGGCTCTGAGTCGACGACTGTCCGGACGGCGTCCTGGAAGGGTTCGGACTCCAGCAAGTCCTCGGTGAGATCTTCGGCGACGTCTCCGTCGTCTTGGTCGATCAGCTCCTCGGCGAGCTCGGTGGAGAGGTTCAGGAACGCGCTGCGGAACTTGTCCTCGTACCTCGTCCTGACCAGTTCGGCGACCGCTGCGCTCCGAGCGGCGACACTGCTGTCGTACAGACCGGCGTTGAGCTTGGCGGCGTCGATGGCACGCGTGGCCTCGCTCGCTGCCCACAGATTGAGCCGAGGACCCACCGATGTCACGAGCGCCTCAGTACTGCGCTGGAGCTCGGGCGTGATCAGGTCGGTCAGCCGCGCGGTGTAAGCGTCCGCTCTGAAGCTGGAGCTGATCTGCTTTGCGAGGCTGTCGGTACTGAGCGAGACCCGGATCCGCTCGTTCATCGCGCGCACGGCCCGACGCACTCCCTCGTTGCCGTCGAACGGGTCGTCGTCCCCACCGGCCGTGGTAGCGGTCATGAACTCGGACGGTACGGGCCACGTCCGACGGTCAGCCGGTGCCGGTGGAGTCGCAGCACCGTCACGGCAGACCTGTCGAGAGGCGCTCCGGCTGGTTGGGTCGGTTACGGATCCGAGTAGTGGATGAGCACGTGGATGCCGGCGTTCTCGGCGGCGGCGCTTAACGCGGGAAGGTCCTGATCGTCGGCAGGTGCCGGCTGCAGGGGGAACGCGACCACGACGTCGGGTCGCAGCGCGCGCAGCTCTGCGGCGCTGTCTGGTTCGTGGTCGTGGGGCTCGCTGCGGTAGCCCAGCCGGGTCGCGGTCAGGGCGGCCCAGGCGTCGACACCGCGGAGTCGACCACGCTGGTCGCGGCGCGAGCTGTGGACGATGACCACGTCGCGGTGCCCGCGGGCGACGGCTTCGATGCTGTCGCGGACCTCGACGGCCCGCTCGTGGGGCCAGGACCCGGACCCGATGATGACTATCCGCACCGGCATGGTCGGCGCCGGCATGGTCGGCGCCGGCCCGGCGGCGGCCGCGGTGGGGTCGTCGTCCGGGGCTCGGGCGGGGGCGCCGAGCTCGAGGGCGCAGGCCTCGTGGACCCACCACCGGCCCTGGCCAGGGATCTCCATCAGGGCCTGCCACTCGCCGGTGTCGATCCGCTCGCCGCATCGGCGGCAGACACTCCAGTGGGCCGAGCGCATCCAGGCGGTGGCCTGCCGCGGCTCGCGCGCCGCGGGCGGCCCGGCGTCGTGTGCGCTCATCGGGTTCACCTCCAGGAGCGTCAGACGAGATCGGGGGACCGAAACGCGATCCCGACGGGCGGGGATCGGGGTGGGGTCAGGGCGTCCGGTTGCGGTCCAGGGTCGTCGAGCGGCCGGCCTTGGGCTGGCCCGGTGCTGTCATTCGCGGTAGCGGCGCTGCCCGGCCCACACCTGGCGCATGTCGTAGAGGGCCCGCGCGCGCTCGGCCCACCGCCGCCCGGCGGCGAACCCGAGCACCAGGCCGAGCACGAGCCCGACGATCAGGGCGGTGACCATCAGCGCTCCCCCGTCCGGGCCCGCTGGTCTGGTTCGGCCAAGGGCATGCCTTCGAGGTGGCGGCGCACCCAGTGCGCGATGTCTTGGGAACGTTCGCCCATCAGGCGTCCGGTCTGGCCGCGGGTCAGGGTTCCGCTGACCACGGCGGCGACCGCCGCGACGCGCCACTCCCATCGACCGGTCTCGGCGGCCGCCGGCCCGGCTACGGACGATCCGTTGGCCATGGTCGAGGTCAGCGCGTACACCGACGCGAGGTCGACCTCGCCGGCGCCGGGCTGTCCGTACTGACCGGCCAGCACGAGGCGCGTGGCGTCGCGGAGCTCCGGGGGCGGTTGTCCGGCCCGTCGGTCCACGGGCTCCGGCCCGGGGGGTGTCTGGCCGGCGACGGCGGCCGCGGCGTCGTCGCCGGTGTCTGCCTCACAGCTGCCTGCGGCGGTCGCGACAGCGGTGGTGGCGACAGCGGTGGTGGCGGTCGCCTCGCCCGGCGTGGTGGTCGGGGTCGGCGCGGACCGCCGGTGCCCCGTGCGGGTCGCGCGGGTCGCAGGCTTGGTGCGCGAACGATGTCCGGCGCTGCGCGATGGCGGGCGAGCAGAGACCTGCTCGGGCGCGCGATCTGCCTCGGGTGTGGCGGGGGGCCGCGCTCGGGCGCGGTCCGGGAAGGTCGAGCTGGGCCGCCCGGGCCGGTCGAGGTGAGGGCGCTGGTCGCGGGGTTCGGTGGGCAGGGTGGCGGCTACGCCCGGCCCGGCGGAGCGCCCACGGGGCGGCGTGGACTCGCGCCGCTGGCCGCTGTGAGCTCTGCGAGGCTGCGGCACCACCGGCTGCGCACCGGTGGCTTGCTCTGCGGGTCGGTCGCGGCGCAGGACGCGGCGCTCCCGTTCGGTCAGGCCGCCCCACACCCCGAAGCGGGTGTCGCTGGCCAGGGCGTCGGCCATGCACTCGGTGCGCACTGGGCACCGGTGGCAGATCTGCTTGGCCTCGCGGGTGGAACCGCCCTTCTCGGGGAAGAACGCCTCGGGGTCGGTCTGGGCGCACAGGGCGTCGTCGTGCCAGTCGGGATGCTCGACGCTCGCGCCGGCAAGGGCGGCGAGCGCGGCGATCCCGTCGGGATGGAACACCACGGGTGTGGCGATCGTGTCGGGCTGGCTCATGACTGGGTGTCCTCTCGGTGCTGATCAGCACGGGTCAGGCGGCGCTGCCACCGGCCGTGGTTGTCGTGGTGGTCTCGGCACTCCCGGCGCGGAGCTCGTCGATGCGCTGCCACCAGGGGCTGCCGGTGAGCCGGTAGAGCTGCCGGAACGCGGCGGGGGCTCGCACGCCGGCGGTGATGGCGTGGTGGGCGGTCTCGGCGGCCCGGCGCACCTCGGTCGCGGGCACCAGCGGCGTGCCCTCCTCGTCGGCGTGGCAGTGGAAGTCGCCGAGGTCGGGATCGCTGACCAGCAGCTGGCCGACGAATTCGTTGTTGGGGTCCTGACAGATGGTGAACACCGCGCTGCGGTCCAGCTTGCGCACAAGCGTGCCCAGTTGGTCGCAGATCAGAGTGTCGGCGTCACGCATTCCGTAGGCGCGGAACAGACGCAGCGGCGAGGTCACGGCGTCGATGTATTCGAAGCGGAACCCGTGGACGCGCAGCGCGGCGAGAATCGTCGACTCGCGGTCGGGATCGGCTCGGTGAAACGTGATGGTGGCGTGTGCGGTGGACATAGCTCTCCTGTCAGCGGAATGGTCGAACGAGTGTGGAGAGGGAATCGGGTCAGGCGGCAGGGGTGGGCTCAAGGCGGGCGGTGACCGCCGCGGTGCGGGTCACCCGCTCGGCGAATCCCTCGGGTCCGAGCCGGGAGTGCAGGTCGCGGGCGTCCTCGCCCTCGCGCTCGGAGATCAGCACCGTCGCGCGGGGCAGGGCTTCGGCGAGCCTCGCGGTGCAGGCCCGTCCGGCGTCGTCGGCGTCACCGATGATCACCACGTGCGGGTGGTCGCCGAGCAGCTCGGCCAGGCGCCGCAGCGGAGGTGCGCCGGCCCCGCCGGCCCAGGTGGTGGCGTACCAGCCGGGCAGCGCATCGGCGGAGGACTCGGACTCGACCAGCAGCACGGTCTCGCCCAGCGCGACGGCCGCGACGATCTCGTGCTCTCGGTAGAGCGGCAGGTCCGCCTCTCGGGTGCCGAACAGTCCGGGCACCCACTCGCCGCGGTCGTTGCGGGACCACCACTCCATGGCCTTGTCCCCGGTCACGGGGTGGCGCAGCCGCTCGAGGCGCACCTGCGGGCCCCCGGGGCGGCCGTAGGAGTGGAACCGCTCGTGGCGGTAGCCCTCACTGCGCGGCGACCCGCCCGTCTTCGCCGCGGAGAACCCAACCGGCAGGCGCCGGACCCGCACCCAGCCTTGCGGGCTGACCCGCGGCGGTCGACGCAGCTGGTCCAGGCTCAGGCCCAGCGCGCCGGCCACGTCACGGGCGGTGCAGCCGGCGTGGCAGAACACCCACACCCCGCCTCCGTTGCCATCGCGGCCCTCGCGAACCCCGACCGCCAGTGAGCGGGCGTGCTCGCCCTCGCGGGCGTGCCCCGGGCACTGCCACTTGCCGTTGCGCCCCGTCGAGCACGTCGACCCGATCGCTCGGAGAACGCCCTCGAACCACGCCAGCGCATTCCGTGACCCGACCGGGATACCCGCCGCCCGATCGGTCGCGGACGCGGTTCCGGTGCTGCGGATCGTGCGCTCCATACCTGTCACCTCCTTTCCTCATTCTATTCTCGAAGATCCGATAGGGGTAGGTATTCACCAAAGTCGATCACGTCGTTTCGATAACGTCCGGCGGGTGGTAGTGATGATTCGTGCCCCGGTCTGCGCTATTCACTGACCCGATGTGGTTGTGTTGTTCGGGGTGGCGCGGAGAGATTCCCGCCCCGTAGGGAAAGGGGCTCTTCACCATGAAGCGTGGAGGCGGGCTCTCAACGCGGTGGTGGGCGGAGTCTGCCAGTCGACGCCGCAGTGCAGCAGTAGTCGCAGTCGGTAGTTGGTGAAGTTCCGGAAGCCGTGTCCGACCCGCTTGATCTTCTTGATCAGCAGATTGACCGCTTCGGTCGGTCCGTTCGAGACGCCGGTGACCAGATCGCGCTCGCCAGTAGCATCCCTGCCCACCTGGGGCCTCCCTCCGAAGTGTCCAAGCACCACGAAGAGTGAGGCCCCAGGCCCATGATCAGGCCGAGGGTGAAGATCGTGTCCCGGTCAGCCCTCCACGCTCAATGACGAAGAGCCGGGAAAGGGGCGGGGTTCCGGGTCCCGGGTGGAGGCGTCTGCTGGCTCCACCGCGCCGTTGGCGCCGTGGGCCGTCGGAGGCTCGCGATCAAGGGCCAGGACGTGTCCTGGTCGCGCAGCGACGCGTAGCGCAGCGGAGCGCCCTTTCTCGCGAGGGACGGCCACACACACTCCCGGGACCCCGCCCGTGGCGACAGAGAGAGCACCGCGGCGTGCGGCTTCCGATGCCCGCCGCCCAGGGCGTTCCGAGCGCCCTGGGCGGCGGCGCTTCGTCACCGGTCGCTGTCCTTCCCGGCGGCGTTCTCCCCGTCGTTCTCCCCGTCGTCCTCCTCGGCGTCCTGGTCGTCGTAGTGGTCGTCGTTTCCGCCGCCGTCGCTGCCGTCTGGGGTGGGGCCGGCGGCCGGGACGCCGGGTGCGTCGAACACCTCGGCCTCGTCGACGTCCTCACCGATCGCGAGGCGCTCGATCGGGGAGAGGGTGTAGTTCCACTCGGCCAGGGCCCCCAGGTAACGGACCAGGCTCGCGTCGGGGCGCCCGAAGCGCTGCTCGGTCCAGCGCCACTGGTGGCGCCCGGTCTCGCCCTCGATGGCGCCGAGGACCATCCCCAGGGTGATCACCGTGGCGCGGTTCTCGCTGGCCCCGTCGAGCGCCTTGGTGATCCGGTAGTGGTCGGCCTGACCGACCGCGCCCGGCGCCGCGCAGAGCAGGTCGGCGGCCGTGGCGTGGCCGCGCTCGGCGGCCCGGCACACGGTGTAGCGGTCGTCCAGGAACGCCTGCGCCATCCACGTGCAGGCGCCCTTGGGCGGAGTCTTGCGGGTCAGCAGCTCGGCCAGCCACTCGCGGCGCACCGTGGTCGCGGAATCCCACGCCTTGTTGCCCGCGATCACCCGCTTGCGCGCGGCCGACTTCGCGGCCCGCTGCGCGGCCGCGCGCTGCTCGGCCTGCTCAGCGGTCTCCCCGGCGACCGGGGCCGACGACGCAGTGCTCGGCACCAGCGGAACACCGAACCGTGAGCGGTGCCCGTTGCCGAGCGGGTCGGTGCACACGTACACCGCCACCGGCTGCGGACCGCGCTTGGGCCCGCCGTAGGTGGTGGTCACGTACGCCGCGTGCCCCGGGCACGCGGCGTGGGCCTCCGGGGTGATCGGCGCCGGAGCCGACCCGACCTCGTCGGTCTCCTCCCCGTCCTCGTCCCAGACGTCACAGTCGTCGACCTCCCCGTCGTCGAGCTCCCCGTCGTCCTCCACCTCGTCCTTCGGGTCGAGGTCGTCGGCGAGCTCGCCGGTGCCGGCATCGGTGGCGTCGAGGGCGACGAGGGCCTGGGCTCCCGGCTCCGGAACGGGCTCGTCGGTGAGGTCGCTGAGGCGTTTCACTCCGCTGTCGTAGGCGGGCGGGTCGATCACCGGGGTTGCGGCCTCGGTCAGCTCGGCGAGCAGCGTCTCCCGCGCGGCGGCCTCGGCGCGGTCGTCGCGCAACCGCTGTGCGGCGTGGTCGAATCCCGGGCCGTAGCCGCGCGGGTTGGTCGCCCGCTCGATCAGCACCTGGTAAGCGTCCGGATCGTCGGAGAACTCCTCCAACGTCGCGGCCTGCTCCAACGTCAGCCCGGCCGATGCGACGGCCTCCCGGACCTCGGCGACCCGGGCGACGCGCAGTCCCTTGACCACGTCGCGGCGCGGGGTCTTGGTCCGCGATGCGATCTGCCCGGCCGAGAGGCCGAGGCCCTCGAGCTCGGCGAACGCGTCGAGCTGCTCGCTGACGGTCAGACCCTCCCGCTGGGTGTTCTCCACGGTCTGGGTGGACAGCCGCTCGACCTCCTCGGCCGCCGTGTCGTCGGCGTCGGCGGCGTCGGCGGCGGCGCGGCTGGGGTGCACGATCACCGGGACCGTTCCGTGCCCGGCGGCGATCGCGGCCAGGGTGCGGCGGTGCCCGAAACGCACCCGGGCACGCCCGTCGCCGGTGGCGAAGGCGATGATCGGCTGCAGGACACCGTGGTCACGCACCGAGGAGATCATCGGGCGGTCGACGCGGGCGTCGTGGCGCACGTTGGCGTCCATGAGCAGCGCGCGGGGGTCGAGCTGCTGGACCCGCTGCGAGTCGGGCACGACCGGCCCGCCCGTGACGGCGCGGTCGGCGCCCTCGGTGTCGGTGCCCTCGGTGTCGGGGCTGGTGATATCGGTGGTCATCGGTGTCGTCCTCCTGGACTGGTACTCGCGGTGAGTCGGGACTGCAGAGGCGACGAAGGGCTGCTGACCGGTTCGGCGACCTCTTGCTTCGCCCCGTGGGGCGCGAGTGGCATCGAGGGCGCTGGGGCCCGGTCACCGCCTGCGGTGACGGTCGGGGGTTCCGGCTGGCCCGCCCGGCGTGGTCCCGCGTCCAGCCGGCACGCGACCTCGCCACGCGAGCCCGGGACCACCCGGTCGGCGTCAGCCGGGTTCATCGACCGCTCGCCGGGCCCCAGGGCCCTCAGACTCGCCACGCCCCACGAGAAGAAGGAGACGAACAACAGCCACCAACCGGCCTCGCCCCGGCATGGCCATCACGGCCGGCGCCGGACCTCCGACCGCGGTGCGCCCTGCCCTCGGGTAGTGGCGCCCGCCCGGTTCAGCGCGCGGGCGCCGACCGATCAGTTCTCGCCGCGCGGCGGGCCGCGGCGGGCGCGCTCTCGGTGGCCGTGCTTGCGGTGGCCGTGCCCTTAGCGGGCGTGGTCGCGGTGGCCGTGCTCGCGGTGGTCTGGGGTCGGTGCGCGGTGACTTCTTCCTTGCGGTAGGTCTTGGTGTGGCCTTCGTAGAAGCCGCTGTGGACCGAGAAGGTCTTGCGGTTGACCCGGGCGACCACGAACGCGCTGCGGTTGCCGACCTCGATCACGTCGCCCTTGCCGATCGTGGACATGTCGAGGTCGCCGCCGGGCATCGCGGCCAGGACCTCGGACCAGTAGAGCCGGATGTCGGTGTTCTGCGCGATCCGCGCGGCGAGGTCGTGGCCGTACTCGGAGTCGGGGTCTACCGGCCGGTACTCGACGTTGATCTGGCCCCACCGGTTCCACCAGCCGTGCAGCGTGCGCAGGTCGCGGGCGACATCGCCGGCGGCCTTGTCGATGCGGTTCGCGACCGTGGAGCGGGCCTCGCGCCCCTCGGCGGCGAGGCGGGCCGCCTCGGCCCGCCGGGCGGCGTGGCGGGCCTGCGCGGCGGCCTCCCAGGACCGCTGGTCGTGCCGGTGCGCGCGCTCCAGGTCGCGGCGGTGGCGGTTCTCGGAGTGGTGTCCGACCAGGATCGGCTGACCCATCGGGTAGCCGCCGTAGATACGCCGCGCCGCGGCGTGGTGGGTGTCGGACTCCGCGGCCCGGTGCTCGGCGCGCGATTCGAGACGCTCGGCGCGGTCGCCGGCGCGGTCGCGGGCGTCGTCGACGACGTCGCCGGTGGCGCGGGCGGCGTTGTCGATGGTGACCGTGACGGTGAAGCCGGCGGCGCGCAGCGCGTCGGCGGTCTTGTCGATCCCGAATCGGTCGGCCTGCCGGTCGCGCGAGCGCGGGATGTACCAGCGCCCGCGCTCGCCGATGTTGCGCGACCACTTCCACCGGGTCATGCCCGGGCGGGCCTTGAGAACCTCGCCGGAACCGTCACCGCGGGCGGTCCCGTCGAGCGTGGTCCCTTCCTGTTGAGTGTGGGTGAGCCGCAGCGTGGCCGTCGTCGGGTCGTTCGCCGCCTGCGTGGTGGGCGTGGTCATCGTCGGGGCCTTTCCGGTGCTCGGGTCGTCAGGGGGCGTGCTCGGCAGCGGGGTCATCAGGTCACCTCCGCGGCGGCGGGCGACGGCTCGGGGCTCGGCTGGTGGTCGGGGCGCTGCGCGGCCCAGCGCGGCCAGCCCGCGTCGTCGTGCTGCCCGCTGTCTTGGGGGGTGCCGGCGACGGTGACCTCGTCCGGCCCGGCGGTGTGGGCGAACACCGCGTCGGGGTGCAGCGCCTGGCAGTAGTCGTCGTAGCCGACCGCGGCGATCTCGGCGGCGTTGGCGCCGACCGGGTGCACGACCGGGACCGTGTAGGTCGTGCTCTCGTGGACCTGCACGGCGGTCGTGGTCCAGCCCTCGAGTGCGTGTTCCCGGTCGCTCGGGGTGTCGGGAACGAGGGACAGGGACGCGGGCGCGTCGTGCGGGATGTAGCGGGCGTCGACGATCTCGACGGTCCGCCGCTCGAGGTCCACGCTGCGGGCGCGGAGCTCGGCGCGGACCAGGCCCAGCAGCTCGGGGTGATTCAGGGCGAGCGCGGCGGTGACCTGGTCGTCGTCAGTGACGTCGATTCCGTGCAGGATCGACGCGGACACCTCCACCTCGGCGGTGTCCGTGCTGGCATCTCTGCCGAGCCGGACCTGGGTGCGGATGCAAGACATCGCGGGTGCTCCTCGGGCAGGGTGTGACGGGGCAAGCAACCGGCCCCGGCCCGTGCCTGGTCCGGCGACCTCTTGCTTCGCCCCGTGGGGCGCGAGTGGCATCGAGGGCGCTGGGGCCCGGTCACCGCCTGCGGTGACGGTCGGGGGTTCCGGCTGGCCCGCCCGGCGTGGTCCCGCGTCCAGCCGGCACGCGACCTCGCCACGCGAGCCCGGGACCACCCGGTCGGCGTCAGCCGGGTTCATCGACCGCTCGCCGGGCCCCAGGGCCCTCAGACTCGCCACGCCCCACGAGAAGAAGGAGACGGACTACAGCGACGAGTTCAGCCGACGAGATCAGGTGCCCTCGCCGCCGACTCCCGGAGCTTGAGCACCGCCCTGCCGTCCTGCTCCCGCGGCCGCGGGCCGCTGGGGCGAGGGACCGATTGGTGATCGCGGGTGGTCTTTGTCGGCGGGAGGTGATGGGCGTGACCTCGTGGTGGCCCAGGAGATCATCCGCTCGACAACGGGGCGCAGACAGCGAGGGGACGGGCGATGGGACGGTGGTGCCACGAGCACGTCGTCCGGCCGCGTCTCCGGGCGGGTTGTTGGCAGGGGTGTCGAGTGGGCCGCTGGTCGACACGGCGGAGTTCGCCCTGGACGGCGGCACGACCCGGGAGCAGTGCTGGGAGCGGCTGCCCGCGGTGGTTCAGCAGCGGCTGACCGAGATCGCCGGCCCGACCCTGGCCTGGTCGGCGGTCGAGGTGGCAGCGCCCCCGGATGGCGCTCGGCGCCCACAGGCCGCGCTGTTCGGTCGGGGCGGGTTCGCCGCCGCCGAGCCGACGGTCAGAGCGGCCGGCCCGGGCGATCAGCCGGTGTACGCGCTGGCGAGCTACCAGCTGGATCCCGACACGCTGCTGCACGCCGAGGTGATTCACCGTTCGACGGCGGCACTGCTGGATGAGGGCGCTCAGGTCGCGCCGAGTGCGGATTCCGCGAGGGAGTTACTGGGTGCGCCGGTGGCGGACCTGAGGCGGGTGCGGGGTCTGGACACCGCGACCGCGGAGGTGATCGCGTCGATGCCGCCGCGGGCGCAGCAGCTGCTGGTGGCCCCGATCGCGGCGCACGGCGAACCGGTGCTGCGCGCCCACCGGTTCTGGCAAGGCGCGAGCCCGCAGGTGCTCGATGTGGTCGTGGTGCTGGCCGCGGCGCGGCGGGTCACCGCCGTGGCCGGGCAGCGCCGCATCCCGGTCGGCCATGACGCGACCACCGCGGAGTGGGTGCTCGACGCGTGGCACGGCGACGTCGCCGCCCGACGCGGGTTGTGACCCGGCGGCGTGGCCTCACTGTTCGGTGTCGGGGTCCTCGCGGTCGCTGTCTGGTTGGTCGTCGCCGCGGCCGCGGGCGGCCTCCTCGGCGATGGCGGACTCGATGCGTTCGGAGAGCTCCGGCGGCGGCGGGTGGCTGCGGAGCTGCTCGAGGATGGCGTCGGTCTGGTCGAGCTCGTCGAGCAGGCCGGCTACGGCCTCCGGGTCGCGCTCGATGCGCTCACGTACACGGCGGGCCTGGTCGTCGTCGAGGTCGCCGTCGCGCAGCGCAATGAGGTCCTCGAGACTGACCGGCCGATCCTCGCCCCGGCCGCCGGTGGGGTCGCCCCGGTCGCTGTGATCCGCGGGGTCGGGTCGGTCGTTGGAGGGTGTCATCAACTGGGGCCTTCGGCATCGGAGGCGAGGCGGCCTCGGACTCTGTGTGTGGGGATGGCGAACTTATCGACGGGCCGGGCCGGGCAGGGTCAGCGCCCCGCGCCGCGCAGGAGCGGCGGCGCCTTGCGCACCCGCACTGGCGGCACGCCGGCGCTGCCCGCGCCTGGCGGTGCGGCGGCGCCAGCCGGTGAGGTGGTGGGCGAGTCGGTGGGTACCACGGTGGGCATGCTCGCCTCTGGCCCCCCGGTTTCGCGAGCGGAACTGTCGGACGACGCCGGGTCGAGGTGGCGCCAGCGTTGGTGGGCAGACTGACGTCGCGTACCGACGACGGTTGCGATGTCCTGCCAGCTCGAGTGGCCCTGCCGGGCTCGGGCCACAGCGGCATCGAGGTCGGCGTGCACGCCGGCCATCAGATCGAGGACCTCGCGGATCCGCAGGGTCGCGACGGCGGTGTAGAGGTGGCGGCCCCACTCCGGGCCGAACCCACGCTCGAGCCCGGCGACCGCGTCCGGCATCCGCGAGGGCGGCTCGTCGGGCACCGGGCGTGGGCTGCCGCGCCACCCGCAGTCACACCCCGGGCGCAGCCCGGTGCTGGCCCGGGTGCGCCGGTTGGATTCGCCGCCGCGTCGCTGCACCCACACGGTCCCGGGGCGATGGGTGTGCGCCGCGGCCGCGTCGAGCCCGCCCGCGGGGTGGGCCCAGCCAGGCAGGCCGGGCCAGCCGGTCACGACCGGCATCGGCGACCGGCCACCTGGTACGTCACCCGCAGCGGTGCTCGATCCCCAGCGCTGCTGGGCGGCTTGGCGCGACATCACGACCCCGGACTGCGGTCGCGAGCAGGCCGCGGCGATGGCCGCCCAACTGGCCTCGTGACGGCGGGCGTGCGCGACCGCGGCCGCCAGCTCGGCGTCGAGATAGCGCACGTGCGGCATGTGCAGATGCAACTCCAGCGTCGGCACCGCCTCCCGCAGGTGGGACTCCCACTGGCCCTGCAGCCGGCGCCGCCGCAGTGTCTCGACCTCGCGGTCGATCTCGGCGGGCCCGTGCTCGCGGCCTTGCTGCGTGATCGCCAGCCGCGACCCTCGCCACCCACACGAGCACGCCGCGCAGATCGCGGCGCTATCGCGGCGGCGCACATCGCTCTCCCCCGCCGAGTTGTCGTCCGTCGTGCCGCCCGACGTCGGCGTGGTCGTCGCGGGCGGGCGCTCATCGGGCGGGTGCGCCTCGGCAGGAAGGAAGACGGTGCGGGGCTGGTGGGCGTGCGCGTCCTGCAGATCGTCCGCCGGATGCCGCCAACTCACCCCGTCAGGATACCTTGACGATGACACTGGGCCAAGATGGATTCGTCTTGCGGGGCGGGGCACGGTCGAGGCCGTAGACCGAGGCAACGTGCTGCAGCCGCCGGGCAAGGGTGAGACGACCAGGGATGTGAACGCACGCCGCTGCCCTCGGGGCGCCCGTCGAGGCCTCAGCGTAACGACCTACGGTCGGACTCGTGGGGGAAGCGCTGCGACAGCTGCATGGGTGGGGCCGCACGTCGCCTTCGCGCGCGGTGGTCCTTGACGGTGAGGACGTCGCCTCGACAGAGCGGCTGACCGAGGCGATCCGCTCGGCGGGGCCGCGCGGGGTGGTGGCCCGCGGGCTGGGGCGCTCCTACGGGGACCCGGCGCAGAACGCCGGCGGGCTGGTGCTCGACATGACCGCACGGCGGCGCGTCCACTCCGTCGACGCCGACACTGGGCTGGTCGATCTCGATGCCGGAGTCTCGCTCGACCAGCTGCTGCGCACCGTCGTGCGGCTCGGACTGTGGGTGCCGGTACTGCCCGGCACCCGGCAGGTCACCGTGGGCGGAGCGATCGCCCAGGACATCCACGGCAAGAACCACCACACCGCAGGCAGCTTCGGCGAACATGTCACCTCGATGGACCTGCTGCTGGCCTCCGGCGAGGTCCGCCGCCTCACTCCTGACGGCGAGCACGCCGAGTTGTACTGGGCCACGGTCGGGGGCATCGGACTGACCGGGGTCATTCTGCGTACCACGCTGCGGCTCAAGCACGTCGAGTCGGCCTACTTCGTCGTGGACACCGACCGCACCGCCGACCTCGACGAGACCATCGCCCGGTTCTCCGACGGCTCCGACGAGAGCTACGACTACTCGATGGCCTGGTTCGACTCCATCTCCACCGGCGCCAACCTCGGCCGCGCGGTGTTCTCCCGCGGCTCGATCGCCACCCGCGACCAACTCCCCCACCAAGCTGCGCCGCGACCCGCTGCGATTCGACGCCCCGCAGCTGCTGCGCTTGCCCGACCTGTTCCCCAACGGCCTGGCTAACCGGGCCACGTTCAGCGCCCTCGGCGAGGCCTGGTACCGCAAGGCCCCGAAGCAGGGACGCGGGCAGGTGCAGAACCTGACCGCCTTCTACCACCCGCTCGACATGTTCGCTGACTGGAACCGCGCCTACGGCTCGCGCGGGTTCCTGCAGTACCAGTTCATCGTCCCGTTCGACGCCGAAGCCGAGTTCAAGGCCATCGCCCGCGACATCGCCGCCTCCGGGCACGTGTCGTTCCTCAACGTCATGAAGCGCTTCGGCCCCGGCAACCGGGCCCCGCTGTCGTTCCCCATGCCCGGCTGGAACATCTGCGTCGACTTCCCCATCACCGACGACCTCGGCCGCTTCTGCCGCAGCCTCGACGAACGCGTCCTGGCCATCGGAGGCCGCCTTTACACCGCCAAGGACTCCCGCACCGACCCCGACACCTTCGCCGCGATGTATCCGCGCCTCGAGCACTGGCGCACCATCCGCGACGCCGCCGACCCCGCCGGCCGGTTCGCCTCCGACATGTCCCGCCGGCTACGCCTCACCAGGGCGAGCGCGTAGCTCGAGCGATGTCATTCGACCGTCGCTCCACAACCGGCGCGCATCGTTCCTCCGCGAACTGATAAGGGTCGCCTCTGTGATCGCGTCACGAGAAGCCGAACGACAACCCTGGTCGAGTCGTTGAGCCATTCCTGGTAGCTGTAGCGCTGCAGTTCGGGCAGGTGCCGCCGCGGGTCCACCCAGTCTCATCGAGCCATTCCTGCAACGCGGCGGCCGTGAACAGGTCGGCGGGCTCGGCGAATTTTCCAGACAGCAGCGGCCCGTCGCCGCAGTCCTCGCAGGCCACTTCCTCGACCGAGCCGCGGGGGCGGCATCTGCGGCAGAACCGGGCCGGTGTCGGTTTACCGTCGTCACCGTCGACGAGCCACACGATCTCCAGGTCGGCGACGTCGCTGCGGGTGTGCGGCTCGCCGGAACACGAGCTGCAGCGCCGCGCGAGCGGATTCGCCCTGGCGTCAGTCGCCGTCCAGGTCCGGCACGGTTGGCTCATGTCGCCTGGCCCGTCTTTCCGCTCCGCTGGCCCGTACAGTTCATCAGCACCTCAAGAACCGCCAGAAACACCTCACCACAGCACTCGCACCATATCACCGATGCATTCGGAGAACCACCTCGCAAGCGCGCGACATCGCTGGCGAGGTGGGTCCGTTGAGGCCAATTCGCTGTTGCAGGAGCGCCCCGACCTCCGATATCGGGATGGGCACGCCGCGCACTCGGGTGTTCCGTCCATTCGGCCGGACCGTGGTGCCGTGCCTGACACCGGAGATGCGGTCACGCTGAATCTCCGACGAGCGAGAGAGTCGGTGTCATCGCGGGTTGGGGGTTCGCCGGCCGGTCGGTAATGGGTGCGGGCGGACGGCAAACTGCGACGATGATGTCGGTATGAGTGCTTCGGACACGCCCAGGGTGCTGCTCGACCTGGATGGCCGAACGGTGTGCGCCCAGCTCCGTCGGCCTCGTGGTGGCGACGGGTCTGCGGCCCCTCCGGTGCTGCTGGTGGCAGGTGGGGCGGGACAAGGCACCGAGGGGGTCTGGGGGTCGGTGCTCGAGCAGCGACTCGCCGAGGACCGGCCAGTTCTGACCTACGACCGGTCGGGCTCAGGGCGCTCCGACGGCCCGCAGCACGGCACGGTCGCCGGCATGGCCGAGGAGCTGGAGCAGGTCCGCAGGGCCATGGACGTAGGCGAGCCCGCCGTCCTGGTCGGATGGTCGCTCGGCGGTCACGTCGCTCAGGGCTACGCGTTGCGTTATCCGGACAAGGTGGCGGGGCTGGTCTTCGTCGACCCGACGCCGATCGAACCGCCGCCGAAGACCGCGGCTGTACAGGCCCAGCTCGCCATCACTCGGCCACTGATGGCGATCGTCGCGCTCGCGTCCCGAGTCGGCGCGTTCTCGGGCGGGCTCGGCGAGCGCCTCGCGTCGAGGTTGGCCGGTGCCGACGCGAAGCCGGAGACGATCGCGCTGATGCAGCGCCTCATGCAGAGCCCCGCGGCACTGAGGGCCCAGGTGAAACTGATGAGTCTGGCGCCGCGGTACTCCGCCGAACTCACCGAGGCCCTCGCAGCGGGCCCGCTGCCGGACGTCCCCGCGATCGTGATCACCGCGGGGAAGCGCGGCGGGTTCCCCGAGGAGTACGTCACGAACATTCGGAACTCTCACGAGGGGTTGGTCAGCCGCTTCCCCCGAGGGCGTCATGTGACCGCCGATGACGCCACCCATCAGGTCCCGCTCGACGACCCGGAGACCGTGCTCGAGGCGGTGCGCTCGGTCGCCGAGATGCTCCGGGGCTGACGGCGCCGGTCCGGCGCCGAGCGCCGCCGCTCGCTTCAAGGTCAGTTAGCGCCGCTCGTCCGAGCTCGGGAGCGGGCGCAGGGCGATCACGGGAGCGTCTTGCTGCGCGCCGAGCTCGTCGAGCCAGGCGCACACCTCGGGCCATCCCCCGGTTCGCACTCGACGGGCCAGCTCGGCGGCGGCGTCGCCGGCGGTGTGCGCACGCCATCCGGCGGCGATCAGCGTGGCGGCGCGGCGTCGGATCGCAGCGGGTTGATGCTCGGGGTAGCCGGGCAGCTCGCCGTCGTCGAGCAGAAGCGCCGTGGCAGCGTCGTCGGGGTTCTGGGCCATCCAGGCCAGGAGTAGGGCGGCGGCGTGCTCATCGTTCAAGCTCCGGTCGAAACGCAGCGAGCCTGGCTGGGTGTCGGGGTGGCGGTCCATGCCGCGGTCCTCTGCGATGCTGCGCATCTCCGCGCACGACGGCCCGCCGCTCCACCACAGATGCCAGCCGCTCCAGGCGTCAGCCCCACCGCCGTGGTAAGCGGCCTCGACGCGTACGCCGGCGCGTTCCGACAACTCCCGAGCCAACGCCCGCACATCGCGCGCGCCGAGGACGGCTCGTCACCGGCGCCCCCTGCGATCCCGTCGGTCGAGCTCCATGGGCCCGGCCTGCTCCCGCGCTCGTGGAAGTCGACCGCATGCGCGCCGAGCCCCCTGACGCGTTCCCGGGGCGCGGCGTCGACGGGATCGTCTCGGCCGACCTGCCTCGCTCATGGCGTCAATATATCCTGACACTGGGTGGTGTCGCCGGACACCGCCGACGAGGTCGGCGGCGGTTCGTTGGGAACGTGGCGCGCTGGAACGTGCGGATCACGCCGCGGGTGGTTGTGCTGGGGCGAGCTGTCCATGCCAGCTCCGCCCGGGCGCGTACGTCCTCATCCGGGCCGCGGCCCTGCCCTCGCCGGTGCAGGGACCCCGGGATCCGTCACGCCACCAGGGGTCCGGGCACCCCGGCTTCTCGCAGTGCCAGGTGCGATGCCCGCCGTGCCGCGAGGCCGCACAGCGGCAGGGTTCGTGACCACGGATGCTCAGGACGACGCTGTCGACGGGGGCGCCCATCCGGTGTCCGGCCGGGCACCGCGACGGGACTCCCTCGAGCAGGGCGCCGCCGTCGGTGGGTTCGACCACGACAGGCCACCGTAGGCCCGATCGGCGCTGGTCGCCGCGGGCCTCGTGACACCGGTTCGACGATCAGCGGGCGTCCTCACCCTGAGGACGATCACAAGCGGTACGTGGCGGCGGGCTCGTCGTGGGCCCAGTCTCGTGGGCCACGTCGTCAGCGGTGGTCCCCGTCGCGGAGGAGTTCGGAGCAGCGTCGTACTGCGACCGCGACCTCCTCGAGCGTGGGAAGCTCCAACGCGATCGTCGGCGGCATCCTTGCGACCTCCCTCCCCCGGACATCAGGAGGTCTCGTCGAACTTCCCGCCCACCTGGTCGTCGTGGTGATCGACGTCCTGGACCTGACTCGGCCGTTGCTGTCCCGTCAGCCTTCGGCAGCCGGGCAGTAGGCGACCTGGGCGATCACGGCGCGTCCCGCGCGTCCGGCAGCCAGCATCTGCTCGATGCGGTCGTCGCTAGTCAGGTCGACGCCGGAGCAGAGCACGAGCGCGAGAAGTCCACGCTCGACAAGAATCTCGTGCCACCCGTCCGGGACAGCGGCGCCGAGATCGCCCTCGTAGAACCGTTCGTCCTCTTGGGTCGAGATGCGCACCCCGTCCTGAGTCAGCCCGACCGTCCAGCCCTCGAGCACCGGCGCCGCCGTGAGTTCCGCAGGCTCCTGGCGGCCTCCGAGGACGAATCCGTCGCGGAGCATGGCTGAGATGACCAGGTCGATGGCCTCGGCGCCGGGGTGAGGGTCGCGCGTATGCGCTACGACATCTGCGACCACAGTGAGTACGGCGACCGCCGGTTGCGTCGGATCGGAGTCGTCGACGACGATTCCAGGGCTAGCCGACATGATCAGCTCGTCGGGCAGGTCGTCTGCGCTGCTGGCGCCAGCCTCACCGGAAGACGTCATCGCTGGAGTATGGCGCGGATCTCGGTCGGTCGCGGTCCTCGGTTGGCTACGGGGGCGAGTCGAGGAGCAGCCCGGCGGCGGCAAGGCGGTCGTAGCCTCCCTGGCGGGCCCGGCGCTGAAGTGCGGTGCTGCTCCACCAGCTGCTGCCGTTCGCGAGCGGGGTCAGGGCGCAGGCGAAAGCCGTGACAGCGAGCAGCTCGCGCTCGAGCTCGGCGGCCTGCGCGGCATCAGAGGTAACTGCGTAGAGGGCGCGTGCATCGTTGGTGATCATGATGCGGGGATGACCGTGATAGTTGGCCTGGCGGTGCACGGCATCGCGGGCGCAGCCGTTGCGCACCCAGCGCAGTTCGTTGCCCAGGCGAGCCTGCAGGCCGCCGGCGCCGGTGGCGCGCCCGAGGTAGATCACCGCGCGGTCGGTAGAGCGCCCGGACCAGGTGCCGTCGGGAGCGGCGGTCCACAGGTAGAGGCCGGGTTCGCGGGGCAGCGCGGCACGCACGCGAAGGAAGGTCGGACCGTTGAGGTCGCCGAGGCTGGTCGCCGAGAGCTGGTCAGGCTCGTCGACGCTGTCGTCGACCGTGCGCACCGCGGCCCAGTCGAGCTCCGGTGCCGCAGCCGCGATCTCGCCGACGGTGCACGCCCGCACCGACACCTGCACCGTCACGACGACCAGCTCCTCCCCCATGGCGCCTCGCGGTCACAGGGGTACGCCACGTCGCAGACAGCAAGGAAGGCAGGTCGCCCGATCCGGCGACGAGAGCGCCCGGCTCGCAGCGTCGGGGGTCATCCCTACCCTGGTGGCCATGGACGACGTCGATCCGCGGATCCAGCGGGCGAAGATCCTGCAGGACTTCCTGCGCAACGGGTGGCTGCGGGCGCTGCCCAGCAGCGCGATCCTACTCGTCGGCTTCCTGCAAGAGGGCGCCATGCGCCAGGACGACGTCGGCATTCTGCTCGGCAGTCGCCGGGACGAAGCCGACGGCTGGGCCCTGCCCGCGTGGGAGGCACCGCCCGCTGCGGATGACAACGACGCAGACGACCCCCGGACCGCGGGCGAGATCGACACCGACGAGCTGGAGTTCCACGAGAGCAAGGTCGCGCGGGTCGATCAGTGGAGCCTCGCGATGGGCTCGGGCGAGGTCCGCACCAACGCGGACCTGCTCGAGTTCATGGTGTCCTGCGGCGTGCTCGTGCGCGAGGACCGCGCCGGCACGGCGTTCCTGGACTTCCCGCCCGCCCTGCCGTTGCCGGACGAGGTCCTGTCCCTCACCGACGAGGAACGCGCCCGCGAGGACGCACTGCGCTGGCGCGAGCTCCACGAGCCCACCGCCCAGCAGATCATCGGCCTCTTCGACGAGACCGACAACGCCGTCACCCGGCGACGCACCAGCCTCGAGCGGCTCTCTCGTGACGTCGGGGCCGACCCCGAGTCAGCGCGCGCGGCGGTGGGGATCCTGCTCGCCGACGGCGACTTCACCGCCTCCCACGACGTCGCGACCCTGGCCACCCACAAGGTCTTCGAGCTCGTCGTTGACTGGGAACGCCACCACCGCGACCGCATGCGGATCGAGTTCGTCGGGCGCACCGGCGACGAGGCGTAGCCGTCCGGCCGCTGCCCGAGCCCGACGTCACCTGCTAGATCAGTTCCGGGACCGCAGCCAGCGAGCCGCCCACCGTCGCAGCGACGCGCCGCCCACCCCCGCGAGGGCCCCGAGCCCGAGCTGGCCGGCGCCGACCGCGACAAGCAGCTTCCCACCCACGGGTCCGGCCCCGTGGAGTCCGAGCACGAGGCAGCCGATCCCGCCCACCACGCAGACCGAGACCACCACGACGAGGAACACAGCGGCCAGGGCCACGACCAGCAGCATGGGGTCGATGAAGCTGTGGGCGCGGCGGGTTCGATCCTCGTCGGCCAAGGTCCGGTCGATCAAGGCCAGGCCCTGCGCGGCGATGGAGCTCGACGAGTTCAGCGGCGCGGGGACGGCCGGCTGCGACGTGCCCGGTGGCGCCGAGAGGGGAAGGCCCGGCGACGGTGCAGGCGGGCGACGATCGCGCCGTCGCCGCGCCGGGCTGGTGCCGTTCGTGCTGCCGCGTGGGGTCCGGATGGTCACGACGCCACGAACACGAGGCCGGCATCGAAGTCCTGGACCTCGCCGGCGACCAGGTCGGCGACCGCGCTGAACTCGATGTCAACGGTCACCTCGTTCTCGTCGACGACCTCGAGGTAACGCTCGTTGCGCTCGCCGAGCACCGCGACCGCACCCTCGTCTTCGGCCCACCCGGCCTCGAGGCGGGGCATCACCCCCTCAACGACGAGGCGAGCCGTCACCGTGCCGTTCAGCGCGACCGTGCCGCCGTCGTAGTCCTCGACGATCTGGGTGGTCAGGGTCGCGAGGTCGGGGTCAAGCTCGTGGACCGTGGCGTCCTCGAGGTCGTCGTGCAGGTCGAGGTCGGACATGACGTCGCCCGGGATGTCCTCGATGAGCACCGCGCACTGCTCGGCGCACCACCGGTCGACGCGGCGCCGCAGGACGTCGTCACGACCGGCCGGATTGGGCGCCGACCGGGTAGTCAGGTGTCCGGGGATGCGGGTCGCCTCGCGGTAGCGGACATCGTCGCGGGCGGCGCGGGCGCGGATGCGCTTCTTGCGCGCGGCGTTGCTGGTCATCGGTCACTCCCGCTGGCCATGCCCCACGCCCACGGCCATGGTGTGCCCTTGACCTGGAGTCGCGCACGATCCTCTGCTGACCGCGAGGACCTTGTCCATCGTCACCGGGTCCGACGTGGGCGGACCTCGGCTGGGAGGTGGGCCGGTGCGCCCGGCCGAGCCAACTATATCCCAAACGGCGAGACGGGCGTCGCCCGACCGCGAGCAGGCACCCGCCCGGGACGCCGACCGGGCGCGGCCCCGGCCGCGGCCGTCGACGAGCAGGTAAACGGCCGGGGACCGGTGCGCCTCACGAGGCCGCGAGGTCTTCGCCCGTGGTCTGGACCGTGGTCTGGACCGTGGTCTGGACCGTGGTCTGGATGCTGCTGCGCAGCACCTCTGCGACGCGTTCGACGGTGAGCAGGACACGGTCGAACACGTCGGCCGCCGCGCACCGCCGGGACCAGATGGCCAGCCAAACCTCGAGGGTGATCACCGAGATGGCGAGCGGCAGCAGGCAGGCGGCGCCGGGGAACGAGGTCGACCATGGTGAGCGGGTTGTTCAGGGTGATCGTCATCGGCCACCACATCCTCTCGAGAGTCGTTCTCGCTGTTCAGCGGCGTACGCGAGCCAGCTTCGACCGGGCAGAGCGGAGTCGTCTCCTCGCACTCAACACGCGGTAGACTGCCCCTGCGCAGACCTCAGGCCTCGAAGACGTCGACGAGTGCGAGACATGTGGGCCGACGGAGGAGCGCTAAGGGGCAGTCAATCAAGGACAGTCGGAAGAGGGGTATTGGCAACGAACAACCCGGAGGTTCCGGCGGAGCGGTCGGCGAGGTCGCGTCGGCAGGACCGCATCAAGCAGCTCGAGCTCCTGCAGGTCGAGACGGGCCAGCGCGGCAGCGTCGACGAGCGAGCCCACCGGGCACGGCGTCTGCTCTGGAGCGCGCACCGGCCCGAGTACGTGCGACTGCGGTCAGACCTCCTACTCGACCACGGTGGGACGAGTCCCCTGCGAGTCCTCGCCGCTCCGCGGGGATGCACCGTGCAGACCCTGTTGGTCGCCCTGTTCGAGGTGCAGTGCCGGAACCGACGCAGCGCGAGCCAACCCACCAGGGTCCCGCTGCGCACGTCCCGAGAGGTCGGGCAGACGTGCTGGGAGGAGCTGGTGGCCGTGCCGACGGTCGACCTGTACCACCGTCGCGGTACGGCGCGACCCGCTGCCGAGAACCGCTCCGAGCAGATCCGCCGCGCCCTGCTGCGCCTCGAGCGCGCGGGACGGCTCCGTGCTGCCTCCGCGGCGGGGCGCGGGCGGCTCGAGAACTTCACGCTGTTGCACGAGGGCGCCGACAACCTCACGGACGCCGTGACCGCCTACAGCTATCCCGACCCGACCGTCGGCGAGCGGGTCCTCGACGTCCCGGTCGAGTTCTTCGTCAACGGCTGGGTGCACACCCTGACCGACAACGAGATCATCGCCTACCTGTTCGTTCTCGACGCCGCACAGCACGCCGGCAACAGCGACGGCGGAGTAGCGCTGAGCACCAAGCGGTGGACGGCGGCGTTCGGCAGGGGTCGGGGCCGTCGTGGCGGTGTCATCGCGCAGCGCGAGCTGCAGCGCTTCGGTCTCATCTCCGTCCTGCGACCCGAGGACCGCCGAGCCGACGGCACCGTGGAGGGCGCCGGCCCGAACGGCGCCGGCGCCGAGGTGCCGTACGAGGCGCACTACTACTGGCCGGCGCAGGAGGGCCTGCGCCCCTGGGCCGTACCGCGCGCGCTCCACGCCCTCGGGGATGCGCACAAATTCGACATCGACACCGCGGCCATGCTCCGGGCGCCGACGGACGGGTGGACTGCGAGGGCCGCAGTCGCCGAGCTCGAGCAGGAGTCCCTGGCCGCGGCCTCTCCCCCGGTCTCGACCCGCTGACCTCGCGCCGCGCCGCGACGGCCGATCTCTCGGGCTGGACCTTCGCGCTGCCCAGCCCAACCCCGCCCGCCCTCCTCGCTTGCGGGAGCGTCGATCCCCTGCCGCTCGGTTGCCCGGAGCCAGACCTGCCCGTCATGGCGCCACCCATGCACTCGACCTTGGCGGCGACACGCTGCCGGGCGGGGCCGGGACAGCGGCAGCAACGGCGGTGTTGACCGTGGCCACGCACACTTCGACCGTGTTCTCCTTGCGGTCGAATCGCAGCACCGGCCAGCCTTGCACCGGGCTCGGGGCCTGCCCGGCGAAGTCGGGGCGGGTCTGCAGCGCGTTGATCGCCTCGTCCCGACATCGCTGGAAGCCCTGACGGTCCACGATCAGCAGCAGCAGGGCCTTGGTGTCCCGGACCTCGAGGTAGCTCATCAGCTGGTCAAGCGCACGAGTGGTCGCGGCGGGGCCGTTGTACTTCTTGTTCTCGCCGATGAAGACCTTCTCCGGCCCGGCGCCGAGCGGCAGGGCGTCGGCCCGGATGAAGATGTCGGTCTTGCCCTGCTGGCTGTAGACCTCGCGGTTCGCACCGGGCAGCGCGGTGTTCAGGCCGACGACCAGTAGGTCGCTGATGCGGTCCTCGCTGAGCTGGCGGTAGGCCTCCGGGTGACGCTCGATAGCGCTGGCCCACACCCGCACGGTCTGCAGCACCTGCTCGAAGCTGGCGTCGGCGAACCGCAGGAGCGCACCAGCCGGCAGCGCCAGGTCCCCGCCCGACCCCTCGGGCTCGCGGGGCTCGTCGGGCTGGGGCTCGTCGGGCTGGGGCTCAGCGAGCTGGGGCTCGGGGTCCTTCCAGTCGCGGGGGAAGCCGATACTGGTGCGGGCGGCCTGCAGCCCCTCGAGGTGACGTCGGCGCCGCGCGGCGGCATCGCGCAGCAGGGCCGGCAGGCCGGTGTCGAAGAACCGGCGGTGCTGTTCGGCGATCGCGGTGATGATCGGTTGCACCTGAGCGAGGTGGGCCTCCAGATCAGCGCCGGGGTCGATCTCTCCGGCGACGATCCGATCATGGTCGGCGACGAGGTACTCCACGAAGGTGTGCAGCCCGCCGGACTGCGGCGGGTCGTCGGCGTCGACCGCAACCCACCGGTGCATCTCCAGGCGCGCCAGGTAGTCCTGCAGGTCCGCCCCCGGCTCTCGGGGCGCGGCCGGCGAGCGATCGGCGAAGGCCACGCTGTCGTCGACAGCCGCCAGCACGCGGCTTCCCTGGGCTCCATGGAGCTCGCCGGCGCTGCGGGCTGCGTCGGGCTCGTCGGGCCACCGCTGCAGCGCCGCGACGTCGCCGTCGACGAGGTAGCGCACCCGGTAGCGCACCGTGGGCCGGCTGGAGCTGCCAGCCTCGTCCGGGCGGTACTCCCCCCGGCTCTCCCCGATGTAGCGCCCCTGCCCGACCGTCGGTGGCGCGACGTAGCGCTCGGCGACGATGCGGGCCACGACGGCCTGCGGATCCGCGAGCTCGTCGAGGCTCATCGCCGTGACCTCGTCGAGCGCCGGCGCGCTGTAGCGCTGCGCCAGGTACGCCGACAGCGGGTTGTTGCTGCGCTGGAAGCCGCGGAAGATCCCGGTCATCCGACCGACCACGGTGCGGGGGTCGTCTCGGCGTTACGCGCCAGCCCGAGGTGGCGGGTGGGGTTGGTGTCGGCGAAGCGGTCAGCGTCCTCGACGTAGCCACGCATCGTGGTGACCGAGCGCCACCGCCCGTGTCGCATGACTGCGTGCTCGGGAACCCCGTGAGCGATGGCCTCAGTGGCCAGCCCGCGGCGCAGCGAGTGCGACCCGAAGTCGCCACTCAGCCCGACCTGCGCTGCCCGGCGGGTCACGACGTCGCTGATCGCTCGGGCCGAGAGCCGAGCCGAGCGGACCGTCAGGGTGTCCTGACGCGACCGGTGGATCGGGCGCCATGCTGGCCCACGGGTCGCCCCGGCGCGGGACAGGTGCGCTCGCCACCACGACCAGGCCTCCGCGGCCGGGCAGGCGCCGGTGTCGTCGGCAGCGATCCCGACGACGCTTCCGTCGGCTTCCTGATCGGTCTTCGAGCGGCGGATGCGGACCGAGAGGCCGTGCTCGTCGGCGGAGAGGTCGTCGAGGTCGAGGCGGGCCAGGTCGCTGCGGCGCAGCGCGCCGGCGTAGCCGATGAGGATCAGGGCGAGGTCGCGGGCGTCGACGGCGTTGCCCTCGGGGTCCAGAGCGTTGGTCATCGCCAGGACCTGCTCGGTACGCGCGGCCGTGCGCCTTCGTGGCGGCGCCACGGCGGGGTGGCGACGGATCCCGGCCATCGTGGCGCGGACCTGCTCGTGGACCGCCGGGTTGGCGACCCCGGCCGCGCGGTGCACCACTGAGATCGACGCGAGACGCCGCGCGATCGTTGCGGGCCGCAGGCCCTGCTGGACGAGCACCTGGCCCTCCACCACGACGTCGAGCGGATCCTGAGGCGCGGCGGGTCGCCACACCGGGGCCTGGTCGGCCAGCCACACGCACACCGCGGCGGCCTCCGCAGGCAGCGCCGTCAAGCCGCGCTCGGTGCACCAAGCCACGAAGCGAGCCATGTCGCGGTCGTAGGCCTCCCACGTGGACGTGGCCCGCGCGCCGCGCGCGTACTGGCCGGCCCGCTCCAGCAGCACCGGGTCCACGAGCCCCGCAGCGACGGCATCACCGAGCTCGCCGCGCGCCGACCCCTGGCCGGGCGCTACAACGAGCCCGTCGTGCTCCGGCGCATTCCCGGTCACGCGACACCTCCCTCCCCCGGGACGTGGTCCCACTCCGAGTTGCCCCAGCCAGCGTGACAGCCCGCCCCGACAGGACGGCCGCGACACGCGCTCGACCTCCGGAAACTGAACCACCGAGAAGTGGTGCTTTTCGGAAGTTGAGGATGCTGAAACATGTCAGTCACTAGCTGACGCTAGGATCGGGTCGACAGCGTCCTCGTCCGGCAAGAGGGGTCCTGGGGCACGACCGTTGTCGAGGTCGGGGCGACCAAGAGCCTGTAGTGGGTCAGCTCGCCCGACGGCGCCTCGCCCGCGCAGAAAGTCGGGCCAGGCGTGCGAAATAGGCCGAGCGGGCGGACCGAGCACGGCGGGACCGTTCCTCCGGGCTGAGAGTGCCGTCCGGGTCGACCTGTTGCTCGAATCGTGCCATGGCCGCATCCCGTGCCGGAGCGGTGCGCGCCGCGGGATTCGCGGTGCTGGCCCACGATGCGTGAGCAGCGATACGGGAAATCGCCCGGCGGTCCGTTCGATCAGCTGACGGCATGAGAGCCTCCGGTGTTGACGTCCAGTGCCGGTCGCTACCTCCATTGCGGCACCCTCCTGGACTCCTCGACCGGACCTCGAGGGCGATCCGGTCCACCGTCGCGGCCGCTGTTGTGAATCCGTTACCGAGGAGCCCTCGGGTTGGCCGTCCCAGCTACCGCGCAGGCTCGGCCAGACCCCTTAGATCTCGTCCCCGAGCGCGAGTCGCCGGCTCGCCTCCCGAGCACGTTCTGCCGCCAGGGACGCCCCATAGCGGCGAAGCATCTGTGGGGAGCGCCAACCCATGTTCTTCATGAGGTCGGATTCGGTGCCGCCGGCCGCCAGCCACCGGTGTGCAGCGGTGTGCCGGAACAGGTGGGCGTGCAGGCCGTCGATGCCAGCGGCTTGACCTCGCCGTTGCAGCATCTGGTGGATCCCGCCACGCGCGAGGGGACCGCGGTTCCGGTCGGCGAGCCACAGTTCAGGCCTGGCGGCGTACTTCTCGTTCGCGCGGCTGCGCAGGTACCGACCCATCGCCAGCGCGGTGTTGGAGGACATGGCCAACGTTCGAGGTCGTCGTCCCTTACCGACCACGTGGACCTCGCCGCGATCACGATCGACGTCCTCGACGCGAAGCCCGGCCAGCTCGCCAAGACGCCCCCCAAGATCGAACAGCAAGCGGATGATCGCCGTGTCCCGCCGGGAGATCATGTCGTTGCCTCTCGCATCGGCGAGCAGCGCCTTGACCTGATCGACGGTCAACACGTCCGGGGGTGCTTCAGGGACCTTCGGCGGGCGCAGTTTCGCCATCGGCGAGGTCTCGAGCTCTTCTTCGACGTCGGTGAGCCAGCGGAACCACTGCTGCAGGGATCGGTAGCGCTGGTTGGCCGTCGCCGGCGAGCGGACGGCCAGCACTGAGGTGATGAAGGCGTTGACGTCGCGCCCGTCGACGTCGCGAACCGTGCCCAGACGCTCCCGGGACTCGAGGTGGTCGACGAGCTGGCGGACGGCGAGCGCGTAGGCGGTGATCGTCTCCGGGGACTTGTGTTCGGCCCGCAGCGTGGCCTGCCAGTCGAGCAGAAGCGAGTTCCAGTGGCTGCGCACCCGGCGAAAGTTATCTGCTGTACGAGCGCTGTGCCAAACCCGGGATCGGCCAAGCCGATGCTTCATCGCAGGTCAGAGCACTAGAGTGGGCGCGGTAGGGATCGAACCTACGACCGACGGCTTGTAAGGCCGGTGCTCTTCCGCTGAGCTACGCGCCCGATCCGGAGCGAACGGGGACTTCGTCCGCCTAGAAGCAGCGAACCGCACGTTCGCTCCGGAAGCCAGGAAGATCAGGCCAGCTGCTTCAGCGCGTCGCGCCAGCCCTGCTGGTCGCGCGCGTCGCCGGGGCCGTTGTGCTCCGCGAAGCGCACGATGCCCTCCTTGTCGATCAGGAAGGTGCCGCGGAAGGCGAAGCCGAGGTCGGAGCTGAAGACGCCGTAGCTCTCCGCCGTCGCGCCGTGGGGCCAGAAGTCCGACAGCAGCGGGAACTCGTACCCCTCCCGCGTGGCCCAGGCCCGCAGCGACCACGTGGTGTCGACCGAGCAGCCGAGCACCTGCACCTCGTCGTTCTGGAAGGACGAGAGGTCGTCGCGCACCGAGCACAGCTCGCCGGTGCAGATGCCAGAGAAGGCGAAGGGGTAGAAGACCAGCAGGACGGCCCGCTCACCGCGGAAGTCCTTGAGGGAGACCTCCTGGCCGTCCTGGTTCTTGAGCGTGAAGTCGGGGGCCTGCGAGCCCACCTCGACGGTCATGTCGACCTGTCTCCTGTCCGTCCGGGTCACCGCAACCCGGTCAGCGTATCGAGGAGCGCAGGTCAGCGACGGCGCTGGGCGGAGGTCTTGGGCGCGACCAGGCGCGTGCCGACCCAGCCCTCGGACAGGCTGATGTTCGAGGTCTGCGACAGCCCCGCCGTCGGCGCGGCCTCGGCGATGTCGGAGGGCTCGACGTGACCGTCGTTGCCGGTCTTGGGAGTGAGCACCCAGATCACCCCGTCCTCGGTCAGCGGCGAGCGCGCATCCATCAGGGTGTCGACGAGATCGCCGTCCCCGTCGCGCCACCAGAGAAGGACGACGTCGACGACCTCCTGGGCGTCCTCGTCGAGCAGATCCTCGCCGCACCGGTCCTCGACCGCGGAGCGGATCTCGTCGTCGACGTCGGAATCCCAGCCCAGTTCCTGAACGATCATGCCCGGTTCGATGCCGAGCTTGCCGGCGAGATCGGACTTGTCCGAATCCCCCGTGGCCGCGACCACGCGCTCTGCCTCCTCCTCGTCCGTGGGTCAGGTGCGGTGCACATCACCCCGTGTGAAGCGCTAAGCGAACACGGCGACCGGACATGGCGCAACCAGCCACGCGGGAGACGGAGCCTGCGGAGCTCGACCATCGACGCCGTCCGGCTGGCGTGTCCCCACGGCGAACGCACCGAACCGGGGCGCATCGGGGCTACCGACGAGTAGACGTGACGGCGAGGTCATCGCGGGTGACGATGGGGTGACCAGGGCACAGCAGCAAGAACATCCGCGGGTCGGCGGCGCTACGGACCACCGGGCAGAATCGGTTCCGAAACCGGCCACGAGCCCGCGATCCGGACTCGGCCGCGCGCCGTCGACGAACCAGCGACAGGGAGAGCGATCCGTGACCACCCACAAGGGCACCGCAGGCGCGGACACCGGCCGGGTCCACATCATCCGCGACGGGCTCTCGTCGCACCTGCCGGACATCGATCCGGACGAGACGTCCGAGTGGATCGAGTCGTTCGACGCGATGCTCGCCGGGCAGGGCGAGCAGCGCGCCCGCTACATCATGCTGCAGCTGCTGCAGCGCGCCCGCGAGCGCCGTGTCTCGGTGCCGTCGCTGTACTCGACGGACTACGTCAACACCATCCCGACCGACCAGGAGCCCTGGTTCCCGGGCGACGAGGACACCGAGCGCCGCTACCGGGCGTGGATCCGGTGGAACGCCGCGACGATGGTGCACCGCGCGCAGCGCCCCGGCGTCGGCGTCGGCGGGCACATCTCGACCTACGCGAGCGCCGCGTCGCTGTACGAGGTCGGCTTCAACTGGTTCTTCCGCGGCAAGGACCACCCCGGCGGCGGCGATCACGTCTACATCCAGGGCCACGCCTCCCCCGGCATCTACGCCCGCGCGTTCCTCGAAGGCCGCCTCGGCGCCCAGCACCTCGACGGCTTCCGCCAGGAGCTCTCCCACGCCGGCCCCGGCGGCGGCCTGCCGTCGTACCCGCACCCGCGCCTCATGCCGGCGTTCTGGGAGCACCCCACGGTGTCGATGGGTCTCGGGCCGATCAACGCGATCTTCCAGGCGCGCTTCGACCGCTACCTGGGCAACCGCGGCATCAAGGACACCAGCCAGCAGCACACCTGGGCGTTCCTCGGCGACGGCGAGATGGACGAGCCCGAGTCGCGCGGCGCCATCCACGTCGCCGCGGCCGAGGGCCTCGACAACCTGACCTTCGTCATCAACTGTAACCTGCAGCGCCTCGACGGGCCGGTGCACGGCAACGGCAAGGTCATCCAGGAGCTGGAGTCGTTCTTCCGCGGCGCCGGCTGGAACGTCGTCAAGGTCATCTGGGGCCGCGAGTGGGACCGGCTCCTGCACGCCGACCGCGACGGCGCCCTGATCAACCTCATGAACACCACGCCGGACGGCGACTTCCAGACCTACAAGGCCAACGACGGCGCCTACGTCCGCGAGCACTTCTTCGGCCGCGACCCGCGCACCAAGGACCTCGTCAAGGACCTCTCCGACGCCGACGTCTGGAACCTCAAGCGCGGCGCGCACGACTACCGCAAGGTCTACGCGGCCTACCAGGCGGCGATGGAGCACCAGGGCCGCCCGACGGTCATCCTCGCCAAGTCGATCAAGGGCTACACGCTCGGCCCCACGTTCGAGGGCCGCAACGCGACCCACCAGATGAAGAAGCTGACGCTGCAGGACCTCAAGACGTTCCGCGACGAGGTCCGCGTGCCGATCAGCGACGCCGAGCTCGAGCGCGACCCCTACCTGCCGCCGTACTACCACCCGGGTGCCGACGCCCCGGAGATCGAGTACATGCTCGAGCGCCGCCGCCAGCTCGGCGGCCCGCTGCCCGAGCGCCGCCTGCGCAACAAGCCGCTGGTACTGCCCGGCGACAAGGTCTACGACGTCGTCAAGCGCGGCTCGGGCCGCCAGGAGATCGCCACGACGATGGCGTTCGTCCGCCTGGTCAAGGAGCTCACGCGCGACGCGGAGATCGGCAAGCGCGTGGTGCCGATCATCCCGGACGAGGCACGGACCTTCGGGATGGACTCGTTCTTCTCCAACCTGAAGATCTATAACCCGCAGGGCCAGCTCTACACCTCGGTCGACCACGACCAGCTGCTCGCCTACCGCGAGTCCGAGGCGGGCCAGCTGCTGCACGAGGGGATCAACGAGGCCGGCTCGGTGGCCTCGTTCACCGCGGTGGGGACGTCGTACGCCACCCACGCCGAGCCGATGATCCCGATCTACATCTTCTACTCGATGTTCGGGTTCCAGCGCACCGGCGACGGCATCTGGGCGGCGGCCGACCAGATGGCCCGCGGCTTCCTGCTCGGCGCGACGGCCGGGCGCACGACGCTGGTCGGCGAGGGTCTGCAGCACAACGACGGGCACTCACTGCTGCTCGCAGCCACCAACACCGGCGTCGTCGCCTACGACCCGGCCTACGCCTTCGAGATCGGGCACATCGTGCGCGACGGCCTGACCCGCATGTACGGCGAGCCCGACCAGGACGCGCAGCGAAGCGGAGCCGGACCGTCGACTCTGCACCGCGACCCGAACGTCATCTACTACCTCACCGTCTACAACGAGCCCTACCAGCAGCCCGCCGAGCCCGAGGGCGTCGACGTCGACGGCCTGCTGCGCGGGCTCTACCGCTACGCCCAGGCCCCCGGCGGCCCCGGCCCCCGCGCGCAGATCCTCGCGTCGGGTGTCGCCATGCCGTGGGCGCTCGAGGCGCAGCGGATGCTCGCCGAGGAATGGGGCGTGCAGGCCGACGTGTGGTCGGCGACGTCGTGGGGCGAGCTGCGTCGTGACGGCGTCGAGTGCGACGAGCACAACCACGCCCACCCCGAGGCCGACCCGCGCACCCCGTACGTCACCGAGGCCCTCGGCGAGGCCGCCGGCCCCGTGCTCGCCGTGTCGGACTGGATGAAGGCCGTGCCGGACCTGATCCGCAAGTGGGTCCCGGGCGACTTCACGGTGCTGGGCACCGACGGGTTCGGGCTCTCCGACACGCGGCCGGCGGTGCGGCGACACTTCGGTGTCGACGCGGAGAACATCACGGTCGGCGTGCTGGCGGCGCTGGCCCGCCGCGGCGAGGTCGGCCACGACACCGTCGTCCGGGCGGCCGAGCAGTACCGCATCGACGACCCGCAGGCAGCCGGCCCGCAGACCTCGGACTCGGGCGTGGCCTGAGATCGCTCGTGGGGCGCGCGGTGATCACGCGGTGACCGTTCGTCGCGAGGTTGGCGATCGGGGCTGGTGGTCGGCCCCGTCCTTCCGGATAGGCTGTCGACGTCACGCCACCCGGACGCCCCCGGACGATCCGAGTGACGCGACTCCGACGTAGGGAGCCCCGGCTCCGGCGGCGGATCTGAAGGTCGGGGCGGAAGATCATCGCCTCGTGACATCGGTATGAGGAGCAGGAATGGCAGAAGGCACCGTCAAGTGGTTCAACAGCGAGAAGGGCTTCGGCTTCCTCGCTCCCGACGGTGGTGGCGCTGACGTGTTCGTCCACTACTCGGCCATCCAGGCCCGCGGCTTCCGCACCCTGGACGAGGGTCAGCGCGTCTCGTTCGACGTCGAGCAGGGCCAGAAGGGCCTGCAGGCCGTTCAGGTCACGCCGCTGTAAGGCGACTCAGCGGAGTTACCTCTCGAAAGCGGGGGCGGTGCGTCGGGAGACGCGCCGCCCCCGCCGTGTGTCCACCGGGTGGTGACGACGACGAGCTCGGCGCCGGCGGGGCCCGCGTCGAACGCGACAGACCCAGCACCGGTGATCTCGAGGCTGTCGCCGGCGACCGCGTCGCCCAGCGAGCCCCGGGCCACGTGCACGTGGCGGAACGCGCCGTCGTCGGGCGTCCACGTCCCCGGGTCCACGTGAGCGACCGCCACCGTCACCCCCGGACGCCGCAGGGGCAGCACGAGGTCGCCCTCGACGCGGTGGTGGGTCAGCGACGGCTCCCCCGGCGGCGGGTCGTCCATGCCCGGGGTCACCCAGACCTGGACCAGGTGGGCCGGTCCCGCGTCGGAGGCCCGCTCGTCGTGGTGCCAGCCGGTGCCGGCGACGAGGTGCTGCAGGGTGCCGGCGGGCACCGGCGTCTCCGCGCCGTCCGGCCCCGTGTGGATCATCGTGCCGTCGACGACCCAGGCCAGGATCTCGACGTCGCGGTGCTCGTGGGCGCCGTAGGCGACGCCGGCGTCGAGGGTGTCGTCGTTGTGCGCGACGAGCGCGCCGAACGAGGTGCGCTCGGGGTCGTAGTGCGGTCCGAACGACAGGCCGTGCCGCGAGCACACTCCCCCACCCTCGGTGACGGGGCGCTCGCGCGCGAGCAGGCGTCGAACGGTGGGCATCCGTGCCATGCTCCCCGGTCGTGGGCAGCGCGGCGGTCTCGGGGCGTGCCGCCGCCGTGCGCAGGACGACGCTGCGCCGCATCGAGAAGGCGGCCGGGGAGATCGCCGCCGCCGGGGTCGCGGCGATGGCCGAGCGCCTGGGCTGGTTCGGGCGGCTGACCGCCGAGCAGCGCTCCGGGGTCCTGCTCGTGACCCAGACCGGCACCGGCAACTTCGTCGCCTGGCTGCGCGACCCCGACGCCACCCCGCGCCTGACCGCCGAGGCCTTCCGCTCCGCCCCGCTCGACCTCGCGCGGCGGGTGACGCTGCGCCAGACCGTCGAGCTGGTGCGCATCGCCACCGAGGTGTTCGAGGAGCGCATCCCGCTGCTCGGGGCCGACGACGACGAGCGCGCCGCCCTGGTGCACGCCGTACTGCGCTTCGGTCGCGAGGTGGCGTTCTCGGCGGCGACGGTCTACGCCAGCGCCGCCGAGGCCCGCGGCGCGTGGGACGCCCGGCTGGAGGCGCTCGTCGTCGACGCCGTCGTGCTCGGCGAGGTGGAGGCGACGCTGCTCTCGCGCGCGTCGGCGCTCGGGTGGGATCCGGCGGCCGAGGCGACGGTCGTCGTCGGGGAACCGCCGCCCGAGGAGCCGCCCGAGCCGCTGCACGCCGTACGCCGCGCGGCGCACCGGGCCGGCGCGACCGTCCTGCTCGGCACCCACGGGGCGCGCCTGGTGATGATCGCCGGGCCCGGGGCGCCGCTGGAGGAGCTGACGGCGTCGTTCGGGCCGGGGGCGGTCGTCACGGGCCCGACGGTCGCCGGCCTGACCGCCGCGCACCGCAGCGCCACGGCCGCCCTCGCCGGGCACCGGGCGGTGCGGGCCTGGCCCGGCGCGCCGCGTCCGGTCGCCGCCGACGACCTCCTTCCCGAGCGCGTCCTCGACGGCGACACCCACGCCGTCGACCAGCTACGCCGCTACGTCGCCCGGCCACTACGCGACGCCGGAGGGGAGCTCGCTTCGACCGTCGAGTGCTACCTCGACGCCGCCGGCGTGCTCGAGGCGGCGGCCCGCCGGCTCTTCGTGCACCCCAACACCGTGCGCTACCGCCTGCGTCGGGTGGCCGAACTCACGGGCGTGCACCCGGGCGAGGCGCGCGGTGCGTTGGTGCTGCGACTGGCGATCGGCCTCGATCGGCTGCACCCGGACGGTTCGGCCGAATGAGGCCCTGAGCAGGGCCGACACGCCACGGCCGGAGGTCTCGCGCCAGGTGTGTGAGCCAGGGCATTGTGGGAACTCGACAACGGCACCGGACCCGACTTCGTCGCCCCGACACCTTCGGGCCGACCCCGAGCCGTGATGAGGTGGCAGGCGTGATCGCGATCCTCGCACCCGGCCAGGGCGCCCAGAAGCCCGGCATGCTCGCCCCGTGGCTCGACCGCCCCGAGGCCCGCGGGCGGCTCGAGGCGTTCTCGGACGCCGCCGGGCTCGACCTCGTCCGTCTCGGCGTCGAGGCCGACGCCGAGGCCATCGAGGACACCGCGGTGACCCAGCCGCTGCTCGTCGCCTCGGCGCTGCTCGCCTGGGACCAGCTGCGCCTCGAGGTCTCCGTGCCCGACACCGCCCTGGTGGCCGGGCACTCCGTCGGCGAGCTGGCCGCCGCGGCGATCGCCGAGGTCATCGACGCCGAGCAGGCCGTCGCGCTGGCCGCCGTGCGCGGCAAGGAGATGGCCGCCGCCTGCGCGGCGGAGCCGACGACGATGGCCGCGGTGCTCGGCGGCGACGCCGACGCCGTGCTCGCCCGTCTCGCCGAGCTGGACCTCGAGCCCGCCAACCGCAACGGCACCGGCCAGGTCGTCGCCGCCGGCCGCAAGGAGGCCGTCGAGGCGCTGGTCGCGGAACCGCCGGAGGGCGCCCGCGTGCGGTCGCTGTCGGTCGCCGGCGCCTTCCACACCCGGTTCATGGAGCCCGCCGAGAAGGCGCTCGGCGAGTGGGTCGCCGAGCACCGCGGGGAGCTCTCCCCCGCCGACCCGTCCCACCCGCTGCTGCAGAACGCCGACGGCGCCGTGGTCACGAGCGGGTCGGAGTTCCTCGAGCGGCTCGTCGCCCAGGTGACGCGCTCGGTGCGCTGGGACTCCTGCATGGACACCATGCGCGAGCGCGGCGTCGGCGCCGCCATCGAGCTGACCCCCGCCGGCACGCTCACCGGGATGGTGAAGCGCCAGGTCAAGGGCACCCCCACCCACAACATCAACACACCCGACGACCTGGAGACGGCCGTGCGGACGATCGAGGAGCACGCATGAAGCTCCAGCTGACCCCCCAGGCCGCGGGCGCTCGCATCCTCGGGCTCGGCAGCATGCAGCCCGACAAGGTCGTCACCAACCACGATCTCGAGAAGATCGTCGAGACCGACGACGAGTGGATCCAGAGCCGCGTCGGCATCGTGGAACGTCGCTTCGCCGACGAGAAGGACTCCGTGGTGTCGATGGGCGTCGAGGCCGGGTCGAAGGCCCTGGCCGACGCGGGCCTCGCCCCGACCGACCTCGACGCCGTCATCGTCGCCACCTGCACGATGCCGAAACCGATCCCGAACGCGGCCGCGCAGACCGCCGACCGCATCGGCGTCAACGGCATCGGTGCGTTCGACGTCAACACCGCCTGCGCCGGCTTCTGCTACGGCGCCGGGCTGGCCGGTGACATGATCCGCTCGGGCACCGCCGAGCACGTGCTGGTGATCGGGTCGGAGAAGCTCTCCGACTGGCTCGACATGAACGACCGCTCGACCTGCATCATCTTCGCCGACGGCGCGGGGGCGGCGGTCCTCGGTCCGGCCCCCACCGAGGACGAGGTCGGCGTCGGCCCGGTCGTCTGGGGTGCCGCGGGCGACCTCGTGTCGACGATCCACATCGACGAGACCGACGCACTGCGCCAGGAAGGCCAGGCGGTGTTCCGCTGGGCCACCACCAAGATCGCGCCGGTGGCGCTGCGCGCGGTGGAGGCGGCCGGCCTGAAGCCCGCCGACATCGACGTGCTCGTCCCCCACCAGGCCAACCTGCGCATCGTCGAGGCCATCGCGAAGCGCCTGCGCCAGGTCGGGGGCCGCGACGACCTGCGCGTCGCCGACGACATCCAGTACTCCGGTAACACCTCGTCGGCCTCGATCCCGATGGCCATCGACCACATGCGCGGCGCCGGGCGCGTGAGGTCCGGCGACGTCGCGCTGCTGGTCGGCTTCGGCGCCGGCCTGTCGTACGCCGCACAGGTCGTGGTCCTGCCGTGAGTGTCCTGCCCTGATCTGCCCTACGGTGCCGACCCGGGCACTGCCGTCCGAAGAACCGCACGAAGAAAGGGAGCCCGTGGCGACCAACGAAGAGATCCTGCCCGACCTCGCGAGCATCGTGGAGGAGGTGGCCGGCGTCGACGCCGCGGAGGTGACCTCCGAGAAGTCGTTCGTCGACGACCTCGACATCGACTCGCTGTCGATGGTCGAGATCGCCGTGCAGGCCGAGGACAAGTTCGGCGTGAAGATCCCGGACGACGAGCTCGCGAAGCTCACCACCGTCCAGGACGCCGTCGACTACATCTCCAACCACTCCTGAGGGGCGACTTCGTGAGCAGCACCGGCCAGGGGGTCGTCGTCACCGGCATGGGCGCGACGACCCCGCTCGGCGGCGACGTGGCGACCACCTGGGACGGCCTCCTGGCCGGTCGCAGCGCCACCTCGAAGATCGAAGAGGACTGGGTCGACACCTACGAGCTGCCCGTCAAGATCGCGTCGCAGCTCGCCGTCGAGCCGACCGAGATCCTCAAGCGCGTCGAGGCCCGCCGCCTCGACCGCAGCGAGCAGACCGCGATCATCGCGGCACGCGAGGCCTGGCAGCACGCCGACCTCGGTGACTACCCCAACGCCGAGGACGGGTCGCCCAAGGTCGACGCGCTGCGGCTCGCCGTCATCGTGGGCACCGGCATCGGCGGGGCACTGACCCTGCTGGGCCAGGACGACATCCTCGAGCAGCAGGGCCTGCGCAAGGTCGCGGTCCTCACCATCCCGATGCTCATGCCCAACGGCCCGGCCGCGCACGTCGGCCTGGAGTTCGGCGCGGCAGCGGGCGTGCACGCGCCCGTGTCGGCCTGCGCGTCGGGCGCCGAGGCCATCGCCTGGGGCTGGCGGATGCTGATGGCCGACGAGGTCGACGTCGTCGTGGCCGGGGGCACCGAGGCGTGCATCCACCCGATCACGCTCGCCGGCTTCAGCCAGGCCCGCACCATGGCGCTGCGCAACGACGACCCCGAGCGCGCCTCGCGCCCGTTCGACACCGGGCGCAACGGCTTCGTGCTCGGTGAGGGCGCGGGCATGGTGGTGCTCGAGCGCGAGGAGTTCGCGCAGGCCCGCGGGGCCACCGTGCACGGGCGCCTCGCCGGCATCGGCACCAGCGCGGACGCGTACCACATCACCGCGCCCGATCCTGAGGGCACGGGCCAGTCCCGCGCCATCGCCGCGGCCCTGCGCACGGCGGGTCTCGAGCCCTCCGACATCGGTCACGTCAACTGCCACGCCACCGCCACCAGCGTCGGCGACGTGGCGGAGACGGTGGCCGTGAAGAAGTCGATCGGCGACCACCCGGTGCTCACCGCACCCAAGGGCTCGCTGGGCCACCTCCTCGGCGCCGCCGGTGCCGTCGAGGCGATCTCGACGATCCTCTCGGTGCGCGAGGGCCTCATCCCGCCCACCGCGAACCTCGAGGAGCTCGACCCCGACGTCACCCTCGACGTCGTCGCGGGCGAGGCCCGCAAGCAGTCGATCGACGCCGCGATCAGCGACTCCTTCGGCTTCGGCGGGCACAACGTCTGCCTGGCGATCACCCCGGCCTGACCGGGGTCTTCCCGTCCGAGCCGTGCGAGCGATGCGGCGTTGCTGGCGTCTGACGCCAGCAACGCCGCGCTCGCCCGCGGACTCAGCAGGGCGAGCGGAGCTGGCTCCCGGGCCGCGGGTCGACCAGGCGCGGCCGGCCGCCCGAGGTCTCGACGACGGCACTGACCTGCCAGCACAGGCGCGGCACGCGCACGTCCGGCGGCGCGACCGCCGGGTCCTGGGTGGTGACGAAGCCCAGCGGTACGACCAGCTCGCCGCCGGCGACCGGGTCGATGCGCCGCACCACGACCGAGCCGACCTTCTGTGTGCGGGCGGCGTCGGCGAACGTCGTCGGGTCGATCCGCGCCTCGGGCACGAGCGTCTCGCGGTAGGCGTCGAGGTCGCCGGCGTTGCGCGCGTCGGTCCAGCGCTGGACGACGTCGCGCACGGCCGCCGACTCGGGATGGATCGCCGCGGCGGGCGAGAGCACGACGGCCGGAGAGCCCGCCGACCCGTCCCCGGGCAGCTCCACGCCGACGAGCACCGGCCCGGTGTCGCCCACCGCGGCGCGCCCGACGGCCGCCGCACGGGCACCGAGCAGCGCCCCGGCCACCACGATCATCACCAGCGCGACCACCAGGACCGCGGGCAGCACCACGCCCGGGCGCAGGCGGTCCGCCAGCGCGCCGTCACGGAACCGCCCGAGCATGCCGTCCAGCCTGCCAGCCTCCCCCGACATCCTCGGGGGGCGTCCTCTCAGCCGACCTGGTGCAGCCGCGCGGGCGCCACGCCCTCGCCGGCGAAACGGAACTCCTCGAGGGCGTCGTCCCAGCGTGTGCCGAGCAGGTCGTCCATGCGACGGGTCAGGGACTCGCGCGTCGTCGTGCCGGCGAGCGCGGCGCGGACCTGGTCCTCGCCGAGGACGATGTCGCCGTTCGCGCTGGTGCGCCCGTGCCAGAGGCCGAGCCCGGGGACGTGGCTGAAGCGCTCGCCGTCGGTGCCCGGCGAGGGGTCCTCGGTGACCTCGAAACGGACCATGCCCCAGGCGCGCAGCGCCGTCGCCACACGCGCCGCGGTGCCCACGGGCCCGGCCCACGACACCTCGGCGCGCACCGACCCCGGCGCCGCCTCCTGGGCGGTCCAGTCCAGTACGACTCGAGCGTCCAGGACGCTCGAGATCGCCCACTCGACGTGCGGGCAGACCGCAGACGGCGACGAGTGGACGTAGATCACGCCACGGGTGCTCACTGCTGACCTCCGACTCGACGAGAAGCGTCTTCCCCAACGTCCTCGTGCGATGACAGAGATCGAACCGATCGCAACCGCCGTGCAGTGTGCACCGTGATGCTCTTGTGGCGCCAGTGTCACCGGATCCCGGGCGTGTCGACGGCCGGAGATCCGTAGAGTCCGGTGACCGTGACCGAGGATGACCGCCCGCACACGGACGGTGCCCGGTTCCGCGACGTCCTCGCCGACCGGCAGTTCTTCGCGCTGTGGCTCGCCCAGCTGCTCTCGGTGCTCGGCGACCAGGTGGCCCGGGTCGCGCTGGCGGTGCTCGTGTTCACCGAGACGGCGTCGGCCGGGCTCACCGCGCTCACCTACGCGCTGACGTTCCTGCCCGACCTCGTCGCCGGCCCCCTGCTCTCCGGCATCGCCGACCGGGCGCCCCGGAGACTGACGATGGTGGTCAGCGACCTCCTGCGCGCCGGTGTCCTCGCACTGATGGCCGTACCGGGCATGCCGTTCTGGGCGCTGTGCCTGCTCGTGGTCGCCGGCCAGCTGATCGCCGCGCCCTTCGCGGCCGCCCGCGCGGCGATCCTGCCGCACGTGCTCACCGGCGAGCGCTACGTCGTCGCCTCGGCGGTGTCGGGGACGACGTACCAGGCCGGGCAGGTCCTCGGTTTCGCGCTGGGCGGCCCGCTCGTCGCGCTGGTCGGGGTGCCGACGGCGCTGCTCGCCGACGCGGCCACCTTCGTGCTCTCGGCGGCGATCCTGCAGTTCGGGGTGGCCGAGCAGCGGGCGACCGGGGGCTCGGAGAGCGTCGCCGCGCTCCGGGACGGCGCACGGATCGTCCTGGGCGACCGTCGACTGCGCGCTCTGGTGGCCCTGGCGTGCGTGTCGGCGTTCGTGGTGACCATCGAGGGGCTCGCGGCGCCCTACGCGGCGGCACTGGGCGGGGGCCCGGCCGCGGTGGGCCTGCTGCTCGCGGCCAACCCGTTCGGCGCGGCCCTGGGCATCGTGGTGATCGCGCGCCTCGTCCCGCCCGGTCGGCGCGACCGGCTCCTCGGCCCGCTGGCGATCGCGTCGTGCGTGCCGCTGATCGCGTCGGCACTGGACCCCTCGCTCGGCGTCGTCGTGGCGCTGTGGGTCGTGTCGGGGCTGGCGTGCGCCTACCAGGTGCCCGCGAACGCGGCCTTCGTCGCCGCGGTCCCCGACGCCCATCGCGGGCAGGCCTTCGGGCTCGCGGTGACCGCCCTGCGCGTCACCCAGGGCGTCGGCGTCCTGGTCGCCGGAGTGCTTGCCGAGGCGACGGGACCGGCCCGCGCGGTGGCGGCAGCGGGCGTGGTCGGCGTGCTCGTCGCGGCGGGGTGCGCGCTCGCGTGGTCGCGGGCGCGGGCGGGGTGAGCGAGGGACGCCCTGGCTGCGTGAGAAGCAGCGAGCGCGTCCCTCGCCCCACCGCGGGAGCCGGCGTCGCCCGAGGGGCACGCGACGCCGGCCGCCGCCGGCTCAGTGCCGGCTCAGTGCCGGCTCAGTGCCGGCTCAGTGCTGGCTCAGTGCCAGTTCGAGTCGCGGTGCCAGTTGGAGTCCGCGAAGTGCCAGTTGGAGTCCCGGTGCCAGTTCGAGTCCGCGAAGTACCGGTTCGAGTCGCGGTGCCAGGTGGAGTCCGCGAAGTGCCAGTTGGAGTCACGGTGCCAGTTCGAGTCGGCCACGGGGGGTCCTTTCGCCGAGGTCGGGGCGTCGGTCGGGACGGGCGTCCCGCCGACACGGACGTGGTGCAGCGCACACGCTGTGTGGTGTACCCGAGTTCACCGTCCGAGCACTGATCTTGTACTGCGCAGCGTTGACGGAGAGCGACCGCACTGTCACATCCGGCCGCACTCCGCGCCACATCCGCCCCACGATGCTGACCAGTGAAGCTCTGTGTGACCAGACGGCGACTGGGCGTCAACCAACAGGGTGATCTCTTCCCAATGGGTGACGCCTGCTGCCGAGATCCACAGGTCGTCGGTACCGTGTTCCGCACGCGGACACCGCCCGTGGCGAGTGCCGCTCGAGCTGGAGGGAGTCACTCATCGTGACGGCGCGTGAACCTTGGAGGGGTCCTTCCGACCTCGGGTCCGCGCTCACTCCCGCGCCCGGAGCAGCCCCACCCGATCGTTCGGTACGCGCTGTCACCGGCGCGGACCCACCGAACGGGTCGGGCGGTGCGGTGCGTCCCTGGCGTCCCGCTCGCCGGAACCGTCACGGCGCCTCGGGATCGGCGACCGCACACGGAACGCCCGATGTCGCGCAGACCACACCTCGGCGCCGGTTCGACCCCCGCCGGTTCGACCCCCGCCGGTTCGACCCCCACCGGTTCGACCCCCGCCGCTGGAGCCTGTGGCAGGCTCCGCGCCGGGTCGTCGTCGCCGTGCTCGTCATCGACGTCCTGGCGGTCGCGCTCGCGCTCGCCGTCGCCGGGATCGAGCCGGTCGGGACCGCCGACTGGCGGGCGCTGGGGTTGCTCGTCCTCGGGCTGGTCGTCCACGTCGAGACCGCCCGCGGCATCGAGCGGCGCCGCGAGATCGTCGCCGACGGGCAGCCCTACATCGAGCTGAAGTCGGTGTGGAGCTTCGCCGGCCTCCTGCTGCTCCCGCTGGGGCTCGCGCTCGCCCTGGTCGTCATCACGTTCGCGTACTGGTGGCTGCGGGTCAGCCAACGCCCAGTCGTGCACCGGTGGACGTACTCCGCCGCGACGGTCCTCGTCGCCTCGGTCGCCGCGTGGGGTGTGATCGAGCTGGTGCCCGGCGGTCTCCTCGACAAGGTCGCGGGCCCGGTCGGGCTGGCCGTCCTCGTCGCCGCCGGCCTCACGCGCTGGGTCGTCAACCACGGGCTCGTCGTGTTCATGATCTGCCTCAACGCGCCCGGCACGCCGTGGTGGAAGCGGCTCGGCGCGCCCACCGACACGCTGATCGGCCTCGGCGCCCTGGCGCTCGGCGCCGCGCTGGCCGTCGTGGCCCTGACGACGCCGTGGCTCCTGCCGGTGCTGCTCATCCCCGTGATGGGCATGCACCGCGGCTTCCTCATCCAGCAGTTCGCCCGCGCCGCGCGCACCGACCACAAGACCGGGCTCGCCAACGCCTCCGCCTGGCGCGACCAGGCCGACCGCGAGCTCGCTCGCCTGCGGCGACGCGGCGGCGGGCTCGGCGTCATCATGGTCGACATCGACGCCTTCAAGGGCATCAACGACCGCTACGGGCACCTCGTGGGCGACGCCGTCCTGCGCGCGGTCGCCGACACCCTGCGCTCCGAGGTCCGCCCCTACGACGCCGTCGGGCGCTTCGGCGGCGAGGAGTTCGTGGTCCTGGTCGCCGAGGCCGGCCCCGAGCAGGTCAGCAGCACCGCCGAGCGCCTGCGCCGCCGGATCAGCGAGTGCGAGGTCGCGGTCTCCCCCACGATCGGCGGCGGCGTCGTCCGCGGCCTCACGGCGTCGATCGGCACGGCCTCGTACCCCGAGGCGTCCCACGACCTCGACGGCCTCATGGTCAGCGCCGACACCGCGCTCTACGCCGCCAAGCACGGGGGCCGCAACCGTGTCGAGTGCGCTCCCCCGCGCTGAGCGGGCTCAGCGGAAGGCGGCGATCCCCGTGACCGCCTGCCCGATCGACAGGGCGTGCATCTCCTCGGTGCCCTCGTAGGTCAGGACCGTCTCGAGGTTGGTCATGTGCCGGAAGACCGGGTACTCGAGGGTGATCCCGTTGCCGCCGAGCACCGTGCGCGCCGTGCGCGCGACGTCGAGCGCGGCCCGGACGTTCGCCATCTTCCCGAAGCTGACCTGGGCGGGGTGCAGCTGCTCGGCGTCCTTGAGCCGCCCGATCCGGGATGCCGTCAGCCCGGCCTGGTTGACCGCGACGACCATGTCGGCGAGCTTGCGCTGCGTCAGCTGGAACCCGGCGATCGGCCGACCGAACTGCTCGCGGTCGCAGGCGTAGGACAGCGCCGCCTCGAAGCAGTCGCGCGCCGCGCCGACCGCGCCCCAGAGGATCCCGTAGCGCGCCTCGTTGAGGCAGGACAGCGGGCCCTTGAGGCCCTGGACCTCGGGGAACACGGCGTCCGCGGGCAGCCGCACGCCCTCGAGCACCAGCTCGGCGGTCAGCGAGGCGCGCAGCGAGAGCTTGTGCTTGACCTCGTTCGCGGTGAACCCGGGGGTGTCGGTGGGCACGACGAACCCGCGGATGCCCTTCGAGCCCGCGTCCGGGTCGGTCTGTGCCCACACGACGGCGACGTCGGCGAGCGTGCCGTTGGTGATCCACATCTTGGAGCCGTCGAGCACCCAGTCGTCCCCGTCGCGACGGGCGCGCGTGCGCATCGACCCCGGATCCGAGCCCGCGTCGGCCTCGGTGAGCCCGAAGCAGCCGAGCGCGTCGCCCGTGGCCATCGACGGCAGCCAGCGCTGCTTGTGCTCCTCGGAGCCCCAGCGGTGGATCGCGAACATCGCGAGCGAGCCCTGCACCGACACGAAGCTGCGCAGTCCCGAGTCGACGGCCTCCAGCTCACGGCAGGCGAGGCCGTAGCTCGTGGCGTTGGTGCCGGCGCAGCCGTAGCCCTCGAGGTGCATGCCGAGCAGGCCCAGCGAGCCCAGACCCTTGGCGATGTCGCGGGGCAGGGTGTTCGACTCGTACCACTCCGCGATGCGAGGAGCGAGCTCCGCGGCGGCGTAGTCGCGCACCGCGTCACGGATGTCGCGCTCCTCGGCGCTCAGGTCGGCGTCGACGGCGAGGAAGTCGCTGGGATCGGGAGGAGCCATGGCCACACGGTAGATGTTCCCTCTCGGCGTGCTCCCCTCAACGCGTCCGAAGACCGGCCCAGAACTGGGCGAACCCGGGGTGGAGCAGCAGGTCCGACACCTGCGCCACCGGCGTCCAGCGCAGCTCGGTCGCCTCGCCGTCGGTGGGCTCGAGCGCCGGCGCCTCGTCGGTGTCGAGCCGGGCGTGGACGGTGACGTACGACCAGCCGCCGTGGTCGTCCACGGTCTCGTCGGCGAGGCGGACGCGCGCAGCGTCGACGCCGGTCTCCTCGACGGCCTCGCGCAGCGCGGCGTGCCGCGCGGTCTCGTCACTGTTGCGCGCGCCGCCGGGGATGCCCCACGTCTCGCCGTGGTGGCTCCACCAGACGCGGTGCGCGAGCAGCACCGAGTCCCCGTGACGCAGCAGGAGCCCCGCCGCGCCGAACCGGCCCCAGTGCCGGTGCCCGGCGTCGCAGACCACCCAGCCGTCACCGTCGCCGCGTCGAGGGGTCGAGCTCCGCTCCCCTTCCGGCGTGCTCCCCTCGATGTCTCCCCGCACAGCGGTCACGGTAGGCCGCCTGCAGTGTGCGCGCCGGGCAGGTGGAAAGGTCGTGCGTCATGAGCGAGGTGCCCCCGTTCGGGGCCGAGGAGGAGCTGCTGCTCGTCGACCCCGTGACGGGAGCGCCGCGCGGGCTCGCCGGGCGGGTGCGCGACGAGGCCGACGACGAGCTCGACGGCGAGCTGCGCAGCGAGCAGGTCGAGACGGCGTCGGCCCCGCACCGCGACGCGGCCGCGCTGGCCGCCGACCTGCAGCGCTATCGCGGCGTCGCTCACAAGGCGGCCTGCGACGCCGGGGTCGAGGTCGCGGGGCTCGCCACGTCGCCCCTCGCGCCCGACGACGGCAGCGAGGCGGGCCCGGTCCCGGGTGGGCGCTACGGGCGCATCGCCGACCGCTTCGGATCGGTCGCGACCGCCCAGCTCACCAACGGCCAGCACGTCCACGTCGAGGTCGCCTCGCCGGAAGAGGGCGTCGGCGTGCTCGACCGCATCGGCCCGTGGCTCCCCGTGCTGCGCGCGCTGGCGGCGAACTCCCCGTACTGGCGCGGCGAGGACACCGGCTACGCCAGCTATCGCAGCGTCGTGTGGTCGCGCTGGCCGTCCGCGGGCCCGACGCGCGTGTTCGGCTCACTGGCGGCGTACGACGCGGTGGTCGAGGCGATGCTCGCGACCGACACCGTGCTCGATGAAGCGATGGTCTACTTCGACGCCCGCCTGTCGCGCGAGCTGGGCACCGTCGAGGTGCGGGTGGCCGACGTCGGCCTCGAGGTCGACGACGCCGTGCTCGTGGCCGTGCTGTCCCGGGCGCTCGTGACCACCGCCGCCCGCGCGTACCGCCGCGGGGACGACGTCCCCGAGCCCCCGGTCGAGGCCCTGCGCCTCGCACACTGGCGCGCCGCGCGCTCGGGACTGTCGGACGACCTCGTCGACCCCCGCACCGGACGGCCCGCGCCCGCCGACGAGGTGCTCGACGCCTTCGGCGCCCATGTGGCCGAGGCGCTCGCCGACGCCGGCGACTCCGAGCGCGCTCGCGACGGCCTGGCACGCCTGCTCACCGACGGCACGGGCGCCGATCGCCAGCGCGCGGCCGCCCGCGCCGCCGACGGCGACCTCGCCGCGGTCGTCCGCCTCGCCCGGGAGCGGTTCTCGCGCTGAGGGTCTCGCGCGAACGGCACGTCCGACCGGGCCGCGAGGTGTTCGATCATGCGCTGCGTCCCGGTCGGCGGCAGGGGTCACGGACGCAGCGGCACCACGGCGGCGTGGGCGGCGATCCCGCGGGCCATGGCGCCGAACACCGCCGGCGCACCCGCGAGCAGGGCGCGGCCGTAGACCAGCCCGGCGAGGCCCGTCGGCACGAAGCGGACGCCGAGGCGCAGGTGCGAGCCGTGGCCGGAGACGTCGGGATCGGCGGCCAGCTCGAGGGTCAGGCAGCCGGGCGCGCGCATCTCGGAGCGCAGGCGCAGGCGCACGCCCGGCTCGACGGCCTCGACGCACCAGCCGTCGACGACGTCGCCGACCGCCAGGGGTCGGGAGCGCGGGCGCCCGCGGTAGCCGCCGACGCCGCCGAGGAGCTGGTCGGCCCAGCCCCACACCGTCCACGCGCCGAGCGGTACGAACCAGCCGGCCTCGCCGCCGATCCCGTCCACCACCGACCACAGTTCGGTGACGTCCGCCGGCGACGGCTCGGTGGTGCTCCAGACGTACACGGTGCCCCCGGAACCCGCGGGGTCGGTGGGGCCCGCGAGCGCGGGGTCGCCGCCTTCCGGAACAGGCGGGTCCGCACGCCGCCCCAACGCCGCCCGCACCGCCGCGTCGTAGGTCGTGCGCCCGCTCGGCGGCGGCCCGATGACGGTGAGCACGTCCTCCTCGGCGCACACGAGGTCGTCGGCCAACGACTCGATCAGCGGCGTGGCCAGCTGCCGTGACAGCGGCGTGAGGGCCTCGACGACCCGGCCGGCCAACGCGGGCCCGCCCGGCGGCACCGGGACGGGCACCGGGACCACGATGCCCTGGGCCAGGCCCGCGAGGCGCAGATAGCGGCGGATGAGCTCGAGGTAGGTCAGGACGTCCGGTCCGCCGATGGCGAAGCGCCGGTTGACGTCGGCGGGCAGGTCGAGCGCGCCGACGAGGTAGTGCAGGACGTCGGCGATCGCGATCGGCTGTGTCCGGTGCGCGAGCCACGCCACCGCGGGCAGCACGGGGACGCGCTCGGCGAGGTAGCGGATCATCTCGAAGCTCGTCGACCCCGAACCCACGACGATCGACGCCTCGAGCGCGGCGGTGGGGACGTCGCCGGCGAGGAAGACGTCGGCGACCTCGGCGCGCGACGAGAGGTGTCGTGAGGGCACCTCTCCCGAGGGCCGCAGCCCGCCCAGGTAGACCAGGCGCCGCACGCCCGCGTCGGAGGCCGCGGTGCTGACCGCCCAGGCCGCGGCGCGGTCGCGCTCGGGGAAGTCCGGGCGCTCGAGCGCGTGCGCCAGGTGCACGACCGCGTGGGCGCCGGCGACGAGCGCGGCGACCGCCTCGGGGTCGGCGAGGTCGCCCTCCACGGCGTCGACCTGTTCGGCCCACCCGGTGGCCGCGAGCTTGACCTGGCTGCGCACGAGCACCGCGACGTCGTGGCCCTCGTCGAGCAGGCGCCGCACGAGGCGCACACCGATGTACCCGGTCCCTCCGATCACCGCGCAGCGCACACCGCCATCCTGGTGCGCGTCGATCATCGCGGCACCCCGGGCGATCGTGACGTCAGCCGACCGTGGGCTTGCCCGGACGGTCGGCCGCGCGCTGGTCGACGAACAGGCCCCCGCCGCGGCGCATGGCGATGACGAGCTGCCAGAGCCCGAAGGCCAGCACGGCAGCGCCGATGATCGCCTGACCGAGGACCATGAGCACGATCCCGCCGGTAAGGGCCACCCAGATGACGATGTCGCGCGCCGTGCGCCGCGCCCACTTCATCCGCTCGCCCTCCCCTCGCTCGATCGAGGAATCCGACCATCACAGTGTGGCTCGGCGGGGGCGGAACCGCAGCGCTTCGCCTCAGCGGCAGCCTGTCCCCACTCGTTCGCCGCGCCGTGTCGGCGCAGCGTGAGCGAAAGCTGTGACCAATGACATACTCGTTCGCCGGAGTGGCACGGATCAAAAGCGTTTGCCCGACGCGCTGTACGGATAGATCATGGAGGCTCGCTGACGAGCGGCCCCGGCACGCCCGGGTGGCCGTGTCCGTGACGACATGTTGCGGGCCGAGGGGAACCGGATCGGTCGCCTCGACGTCATAGATGAGTACCGAAGTGCTCCGGACCCCGGGGCGCGGGCCCACCCCGGGCCGCTCCGAGGACCGACACCGTAGGACCCCCGGATTCGAACCGATGCCCGGCGCACGACCGTGCCGCAGGGGCCGTTGCAAGGCGCGCGCTGGTGCGCCTCGCGTCGGGCCCGGCGGCACCACGGCCGTGTCTGCTCTGCGAGGAGCAGGCACGGCCGAGCTGACCACCGACGAGCGAGATTGGACGAGCAGGATCATGGACTGGGAGCTCGCGGCCTGCCGCGACCACGACCCCGAACTCTTCTTCCCCCTGACCGCACACGGTCCCGGCTCCGCCCAGCTGGCCGAGGCCAAGGCCGTGTGCCACAGCTGCCCCATCCAGCGGGGCTGCCTCCAGTGGGCCATGGACACCGGCCAGGAGGCCGGCGTCTGGGGCGGCACCGGCGAGGACGAGCGTCGGGCCATGCGCCGCGCCACGCGCATCGGCTCCGCCGCCCCGCACGCCGCCTGAGTCACACACACGAAGGGCCCGCCCCCACATCGGGGCGGGCCCTTCGGCGTGTCGGAGGGCGTGTCAGCCGCGCCCGGTGACCTTCCGCGCGGCGAACTGCAGCACCTGACCCCCGGTGGAGATCACGGCGCCCGCGAGGCTGAAGCCGGTCTTCACCACGATCGAGGCAGCGTTGCCGACGATGCGCACCGGGTTGTAGTCCGGGGCGTTGTCGCGGACCTGGTCGGCGGTCCGGCGGACGGACCGGTCGACCTGCTGGGCGGCGGACTCGCTCGCCCGGTTCACCCGGTGCGCCGCGGTGTCGCCCGCGTCCTCGAGCTCCGAGGCGACCCCGGAGGACACGGTGGCGGCGCGGTCGCCCGCCTTGGCCGTCGCGGCGCCCGCCTCGTCGGCCCGGGCCTTGGCCTCGCTGCCGGCGTGCTGGGCGACGCGGGTGGCGTCCTTGGCGACGCGCTCGCCGGCCCGCGACGTGGTGGTCGCGACCTGCTCACCGGACACCTGCGCCACGGTGGCGGCGTCCTTGGCCGCCGCCGACGGGGTCTTGTCGCCCGCCGCGGCCTTGGCGGCCTGGTCGGCCACACCGCTCGCGCCGGCCTCGGCCTGCGCGGCGGCCTTCTTCGTCGACTCCTGCACGCGGTCGGCGTCCTTCTGCGCGGTGGCCTTGGCGTCGTCGCCGACCTTCTTCGCGCTCGACGACGCCTTGTCCGACGCCGTCTGCGCCTTCGCGCGCGCGCCCTGGGCGTTCGCCTTGACGGTGGCCTTGGCGGCCTCCCCCGTGGTGTTCTCGGCGCCGGCCTTCACCTGGTGGGTCTCGCGGACCTTGCCGTCGGTGCCGTGCACGACGACCTTGCCGCCACCGTCCTTGGCCACGATCTCGGTCGCCCGCTCGACGGCCTCGGCCTGGGTGGCCGCCTTGGCGCTGGCGCGCTGGGCACCCTTCTTCTGCACCTGCCAGCCGTCCTCGGTGGGAACGACGTACCGGTCGGCCATGACGGTCTCAACTCCTGTTCGACGGTGTCTTCAACCGATCTGATGCCCAGGCCGCGACCTGCACAAACGCACCAGTAACCGGCACCGCATCACCCGTTCAACGCCTCCGCCGCACGGTTCTGCAGTTCGAGGTACTTCTTGGTCGCCTCGTCGCGGATCTCTTCCAGGCGCTCGATCCAGGAGGCCTGGGGCGACCCTTCCGGCACCACGATCGGACCGTAGCGCCGAACCAGCTCCGGGCCCACGACCGAGGCCGCCGTGGCGACGCCGGCCGAGCCCGCCGCCTGCGCCCAGGCCACCGGCCCGAGCGGCACGCAGCCGAAGAACTGGCTGACGCCGGGGGTCTGCACGACCGCGAACAGCGCGCCCGCGGACACCACGCTGGCGCCGATCACGAGCGGGCTGCGTCCGCCGCCGGCGACGATCGTCTGCCCCAGCTGGGTGCCGACGAGCGCCGTCAGCGCCACCGTGCGGGCCCGGGCCGGGCTGCCGTACGGCGTGGCCTGCGCCTGGAGCCAGGCGAGGCTCGCGCCACCCGCCGTGGCCATGGCCCGCAGGCCGATCTCGTCGTTGAGCGCCTCGCCCAGCGAGGCCTCGGGCCCCTCGGCGAGCAGCTCGGCCGCCGACTCGGGCTGGGGCGCGCGCACGGCGAGGGCGAGTGAGGGCACCAGGTCGGTGAGCAGGTTGACCAGCAGCAGCTGGCGGGCGTTCAGCGGCGAGGTGCCCGTGGTGGTGGCGCCCAGCACCGTGAACGCGATCTCGCCGAGGTTGCCGCCGACCAGCACGCCGAGCGCCTCGCGCACCGACGCCCACATCGCCCGCCCCTCGACCAGCGCGGCGAGGATCGTCTCGAGGCGATCGTCGGTGATGACGAGGTCGGCGGCGGCCCGGGCGGCGGGCGTGCCGCGGCGGCCCAGGGCGATGCCCACGTCGGCCAGGCGGATCGCGGGGGCGTCGTTGGCGCCGTCGCCGGTCATCGCGACCGTGCGCTCGAGGCGCTGGAACGCCTGCACGATCCGGACCTTGTGCGACGGCGTCCCGCGCGCCACCACCCGGACCTTGGGCAGCAGGTCGTCGAGCTCGTCGTCGTCCAGCTCGTCCAGCTCGGTGCCCGTGACGACGATGCCGCCGTTGAGCACGTCGAGCTCCTCGGCGACCGCCTCCGCGGTGCTCGGGTGGTCGCCGGTGATCATGACGACCTGGACGCCGGCGTCCCGCAGGTCGCGCACCGTGGCCTGGGAGCCCGCGCGCACCGGGTCGGTGAAGCCGACGAAACCGGTGAACTCGAGGTCGGCGACGTCGGCGTCGTCGAGCGCCCCGCCGAACGAAGGATCGTCGCCGCCGTCGGCGTCGCGCTCCGCGATGCGGGCGGCGTGCTCGTCGGCGGTGAGGACCTTCTCGGCGACGGCGAGCACGCGCATGCCCTGGCCGGCGAGCAGCTCGGTGTGGTCGACGAGCTGCTGGCGGGTCTCGTCGTCGAGCTCGGCGCCGGCGAACGTCGTGGCGCGGGCGATGACGACCTCCGGCGCGCCCTTCACCGACACCAGGCGGAACGGACCGCCCTCGTCGCCCTCGGAGGCCGTCTCGCTCGGGGTGTCCACGTCGCCGAGCGTGGCGTGGTAGCCGCGCGACGGGTCGAAGTCGAGCGAGGCGAGCGGCCACCAGCCGGGGCGCTTGTGGGCCGGGTCGACGTCGAACCGCTGGCCGCCGGAGACCACCGCACGGTCGGTGAGATGCGCGAGCCGTTCCCCCGGCGTGGGGCGCGGGGTCGCGCGCAGCGCCGCGGCCAGCACGCGGCGCTGACGCTTGCGCAGGCGGTCGGTGGGCCGGAGCTTGATGCCGTCGGAGATCGCCGAGAGCGCGAGGCGTCCCTCGGTGAGCGTGCCGGTCTTGTCGAAGCACAGGACGTCGGTGCGACCGATCGCCTCGATGGTGCGCGGGTTGCGCACCAGCGCGCCCTCGGCCGACAGCCGCCGGGCCGACGCGAGCTGCGCGGCGGAGACGACGAAGGGCAGGCCCTCGGGCACGCTGGCGACGGCGAGGCCGACGCCGGAGTGCAGGTTCTGCTGGAACGGGAGCCCGCGCACCGCGCCGGCGGCGACGACCGCGGCCGCCGACCCGAGCGCCAGGGGCGTGGTGATGCGGGTCAGACCGGCGAGGCGCTCGTCGACGCCGGCGACCGGCGCGGCGGCCTTGGCGGCCGCCGTGGAGCGGCCGACCTCGGTGCTCGAGCCGGTGGCGACGACGACGGCGCGCCCCCGACCGGTCGCGACCGTGGCGCCCTCGTAGACCATCGAGCGGCGGTCGGCGACGGTCCGGGCGATCACCGGCGCCGGGGACTTGAGCACCGGTAGCGACTCGCCGGTCAGCGACGACTCGTCCATCTCGAGGGCGTCCGACTCGATCACCCGGCAGTCCGCGGGCACGACGTCGTCGGGACCGAGCTCGATGACGTCGCCGACGACGACCTCGTCGGCGCCGATCCCGCGCGAGTGGCCGTCGCGCAGGACACGGGTGCGGATCGACGAGCGTTCGAGCAGTCCGGCGACGGCCCGGTCGGTGGCGACCTGCTGCACGCCGCCGATCAGCGCCGAGAAGGCGGTGACGCCGACGACGATCGCGGCGTCGACGACGGCGCCGATGGCCGCCGAGAGCACGGCGCCGCCGGCGAGCACGGGCGTGAGGGGGTTGTTGAGCTCGTCGAGGAACGCGCGGCCGAGCGTCGTCTCGGTGTCCGCGGCGGCCGGGTCGTCGCGGTGGCGCCGGTGGGCCTCCGCGGTGGTCAGGCCGCGCTCGGTGACGTCGAGGCGCGCGAGCACGGTGCTCGTCGGCATGACGTGCCACGGCGTGCGGCTCACGCCGGGCACGACGACGCGGCGTCCCAGCTCGGTCGCCGCCCAGGCGCCGTTGCCCAGCGAGACGGCCGCGGCCCCGTTCACGGCGAGGCCGGCGAGCCCCGGGGCGCGCGGCGTCGTGCCCGCCGTGGCCATGACGGCGCCGAGGACGGAGCCGGCGCGCGCGAGGTTCACCGAGCGGTTGGACACCCCGCGGGCGACCTTGACGCCCTCGATGAGCAGCGCGGCGGTGCCGAGGTCGTCGCCGACGAACACGTGGGCGCCCCACGGGGCGGTGCCGTCGGGGCGGGAGACGCCGATGCCGAGGTCGGCGGCCGCGAGGGCACGCCGGTCGCGGGAGACGACGAGCACGCCGGACCCCGCGGCCTGGAGGTCGCGCACCGAGTCGCGCAGGGCCTCGCCGCCGGCGATCGCGCGGTCGCCGATCCCGGGGGTGGGCCCGCCGATGATCAGGGTGACGCCGGCGCGACGCGCCGCCGCGGCGAGGGCCTCGGCGGCCGAGGCGGGCTCGGGCAGCACGCCGACGACCGCCACGAGCCGGTCGTCGCGGCGCAGGCCGAGCACGTGGGTGGCGCCGTCGGCGCGCAGCACGTCGGCGGCCTCGACGGCGCGCGGGTCGTCGCCGCCCGGGACGTCGTCGAGTCCGGCGAGCAGCCAGTGAACAGCCTCCGGTGCGTCAGCTCCCCTCCCGGCGGGCTCCCCTGACGGCTCCGTGCCGTCCCACCCGTCGTCGCCGGAGAGCCGGTGCGGCGCGGCCGGCTCGGCCGGATCGAACAGCTCGTGGACCCGCGGGACGAGCTCGTCGAGGGAGGCGGGCGTGCCGTCGGCGTCCGGCAGGGCGAGCAGGTCGCCGAGCATGAGCACGCCGGTCGTCAGCGCCTCGGCGTCGAGCACGACGGTGTCGATGCGGTCCAGGCGCCGCAGCGCGGTCGGCTCGACGACGACCGCGCCGCGCCGGGCGAGGACACGGCCGAACGTCGTCGCGAAGCCCTCGCGACCCAGCCGGCCGGCCTTCGGCAGCGTCGACAGCGCGACGCCGGCGGCCTTGCGTATGTCGCCGGTCGCGGCCGCGGTGGCGGCGAACCCGCCGGCCGCGCCCATGCCGACGATGTCGCCGTGCTTCTCGACGGGACCCAGGGGCAGCGCGACGGGACGGGCCGCGCGGAGCTCGTCGTCGGGCGGAGCGGCCGCGTGGTCGGCGGACTCGAGGAGCCGGGGCTCGGCGTCGTCCCACGTCTCGGTCCGCGCCCGCGCCTCGGCGACCTGCATGGCGCGGTAGGCGGCGTCGACCAGCAGGCCGGTGGTGCCCTGGCCGAGCGCCTGCGCCGCGGCGTTCGAGAGCGCGAGCAGGACGTTGGCGCGGTCCTCACCGACCGCGCGCTCGACGGCCGCGCGCAGACGGGGCTGGTGGTCGACGAACGTCGCGGCCGAGGCGAGCTCGGCGGGCAGCGGCGCGCGGCGCAGGACGCGGGCGACCGCGGCGACGCCGAGGCCGGCGAGATCGGCGGCGAGCGCGGTGAACGCCTGCTGCGCGACCCCGGCCGACGGCGAGCCGGCGGGCACGACGGCGTCGCCGCCCTCGCGCTCCTCGAGGATCTCGACCAGGTCGACGAGGTCGTCGACGAGCGCGTCGTCGGGGAGACCGGCCGGAATCTCACCCTCCGAGCCCTCCCCGGCCAGACCGACGACCACCGCGGCGAGCGTCGCGTTGATCGCCGCCCACTCCACCTGCGGGTGCGCGGCGAGCGCCTTCTCGACCGCGCGGCCGAGCTCCGCGCCGGTCTCGTACACGACCGCCGGCACCCCGATCTGCACCCGGCCCGCGCCGCGCCACACGCGGCGGCCGCGGTGCCGGAACGGGTCGACACGGTCGAGCACGCCGGCGGCGATGCCGAGCGGATCCACCACACGCGCGAGCAGGCCTCGGGGCGGGCGGGGGGCGGGGTGGGAAGCCATGGGAGTGGCTGTCGTCCTCTCGTCGAATCGGGTCGGGGACCCGAGGCATGCGTCGGCGTACCCGATCGCGGCTCCGCTGGCGCACGCGGGCACGGAGAGCGCAACGTCGTGTACCCGGCGTGGTACAGCTTACGGGCGACCCAGGGCCGAAGGTCGCAACGAGCGCGACCCGGAAGTGGCAGTCGGATGAACGTCGCGCCGGTCGGGTGTCGTTCTGCGCTGGGCGGCACCACCACCGGGTGAACCCGGTCCGCCGGGACCCGCGGCGCGGGAGGCCAGCGCGTGGAGCAGCCGGCCCGCCGGTCGCCACGAGGCGATCCGCAGCGCGGCGCTGCGCAGCACCGCGACCAGCCGGTTGCCGGGCAGGAAGAAGTGGCGGGAGCGCCGTGCGGCGCTGCCCGCCGCGAGCGCGGCGGGGCGGTGCGCCGCCTCCCACGCGGTGAGGCCGGCCTCGAGGTCGTCGGGACGGGCGGCGACATGCGTGCCGAGCGTCTCGCCGCCGACCAGCGCGAGCGCCGAGCCCTGCCCCGAGTACAGCGTGGGACACCACGCCGCGTCCCCGACGAGCACGACCCGGCCACGGCGCCACGACCCGAGGCGGATCTGCGCGACGGTGTCGACATGGGTGGTGCCCGCCTCCTCGACACCATGGAGGACCTCCGGCATCAGACCGGCGAAGTCGCCGTAGACGTGCCGCAGCGCGCCCACCGGGTCCGCGGCGGCCCGGCCCGCGGTGTCGCGCCCGTCGGCACCGAGCAGATCCGCGCGGAACGTGAAGAACACGACCGGGGCGTGCTCCTCGACGGCCATGAGGTGCGCGGTGCGGCCGACCTCGGCGAGCACGACGTAGTCGCCCTCGCGCAGCCCGCCCGGCAGGCGCGGCAGCACCGCGGAGATCACCACGTGGTCGAACTCGTGCCGGAACTCCGAGTCCGGGCCGAACACCATGCCGCGCACCGCCGAGCGCACGCCGTCGGCGCCGACGACGAGGTCGAACCGCTCGGTCGTCGCGCCCTCCGGGGCGTCGAGGACGACGTCCACGGTGTCGCGGCGCGGGTCGAGGCGGCGAGGCACGGTCGCGAAGCGCACCGCGACCTCCTCGGGGCGCGCCGCCCAGAGCGCCGCCTCGAGATCGCCGCGGACCAGGGCGAGCGCGTCCGGGTCCTCGGCCAGCGAGGCCTCGACGCGGGAGACGGTGCGTCCGCGCCCGTCGACCCCGGTGATGATCCCGTCGGCGGGTAGCCGCGTGCGCAGCACGTGCGAGACGCCGAGGCGGTCGGCCGCGGCGAGCCCCTCGGGGGCGAGCCGCACGAAGTAGCCGCCGGTGCGCCGCGCGGCGGCGCGCTCGCACACGACGACCGACCATCCGGCCCGGTGCAGCGAGGTGGCGGCGGCGAGGCCGGCGACCCCGGCCCCGACGACGAGCGCCCGCGGCTGTCCGTTACGCCCGGTGCGCTCCACGAACCCCAGGGTAGGCGCCGCCCGCCGGCCGGACCGGCGGCCGGGTCGTGGCCTGGCCCTCATGTGGCCCTCATGTGGCCCTCATGTCGGCAGGACCGTGACAGCACGCGGCCCCGCCACCTCGGGGAGCTGGCGGGGCCGGTAGTGGTGGCGCCGAGGCGCGATGGGCGCAGCGCGGATCAGGCGCGGGCCGGGTCGATCCGGCGGAAGTGCGCGCACTCGCACTGCGCGCAGTGGTCGCCGAGGTAGTAGTGCTCGTGCGACTCGCGCGGGTGCTTGCAGCTGCAGAGGTCCACGAGCGGGACCCGCGCCAGCGAGGGCGGCATGGGCGTGCGGAGGAGGGGACGGTGGGACCGACGGTGGTCGATGAGCTTCATGTGGAGGAAGTCCGTTGAGGTGGAGGGGTCGGCAAGGGCGGTCGAAGAGCGGTCGTGGGCACTTCGGGCCCGCACGCACGGTGGGTGCGAGCGGGTGGCACGGGGCGGGCGGTCTGCTCCCCCCGGGCCGCGGCGAGCTCTCGCCGGACCCGTGACAGTTCTCGTCGGGCCCGCTCGAGCTCGCCGTGGGCCTGATCACGCTGGCGCGAGACCAGGGCCACCTCGTCCTGCAGATTCACGACCATCGCGGCCGCGGTGAGGGTGAGACCCTCGTCGAAGAGCTCGCGGATCCGGGAGGCGAGGGTCAGCTGCCGGCGCGTCCAACGCCGATGTCCGCCTGCGGAGCGCTCCGGGCGAACCATCCGACCCGCGTCGAGACTCCGGAGGAACGCCGGTCGAACCCCGAGGAACTCCGCCGCCTGACCAGTGGTCAGTGCGGGAGTGTCCTCTTCGTCGAGGCTCTCGGCGCCCACGGCTTCCGTCGCGTCCTTGCGTTCGTGCTCTGCGCAGTCCGACCCACGATGAGCAGGGCGGACGTCCAGAAGTTCTACTCGGCACTGCAACTTCTGTCAATGCTCCCCGGGACACGGGCGCGATGTGTCACCTCGCAGGAGGTGAACCGCACGCGACCGGACGGCGACGGCCGGTGGTCGATCGGTGGTCGATCATCGATCGACCACCCGAATTCGGTAATCCGGTATGTCGTTGTGCCCTGATCCGGGTAAGAGAGGTGGAAGGATGGTGATCGGAGTAGTGGCCGAGGGGGGGTGCGAGACGATGACCGATGTCCGACCGTTCGCGCCCCCGAGCGACCCGGGCCCGCTGCCCGACCGCCTCGGGGAACGCTTCGAGCTCGGCGAGCTGCTCGGCCGGGGCACGTGCTCGGAGGTCTATCGGGCGCACGATCTGCTGCTCGACCGCGAGGCCGCGGTCAAGATCTTCCCCGTCGCCGACGACCCGCGCATCGAGCGCGAGGTCCGGCTGACGGCCTCGATGGACCACCCGAGCCTCGTCCCGGTCTACGACGTCGGCCACGACGCCGGCCGGGCGTTCGTCGTCATGGCGCTGCTCGAGGGCGGCAGCCTCACCGACCGGCTCGCCGACGGGCCGCTGGGTGTCGGCGAGACGCTGCTCGCCGTCGCCTCCGTCGCCGACGGCCTGAGCCACGTCCACCGCGCCGGTGTCCTGCACCGCGACGTCACCCCGCGCAACGTGCTCTTCGACGGCGACGGGCGGGCGCACCTCTCGGACTTCGGCGTGGCCTTCGTCGCCGACGCCCCGCGGATCACCGACACCGGCATCGTCGTCGGGTCCGCGCCCTATCTCGCGCCCGAGCAGGTGCGCGGGGAGACGGTCGGCGCGCCGGCCGACGTCTACGCGCTCGGCCTCGTGATGATCGAGGCGCTCACCGCGCGCCCGGCCTACGAGGGCGCGCCGCTGGCCGCCGCCCGCGCCCGGCTCCAGCGCCGGCCCGAGATGCCGCCGGGCCTGGAGATCGAGGTGCTCGCGCTCCTCGAAGCCATGACCGCCGACGACCCGGCGCACCGGCCCACCGCCGAGAACGTCTGCGTCGGCCTGCGCCGGGCCGCCCTGGCCGCGGAGGCGGCGACGCCCCCGTACGCCATGGCGCCGCTCGTCGGCGCGGGCACCCCGGACGCCACCACCGAGAACCTGCGCCCGGTAGCCGCCCCCGCGGCTCCCGGCGCCGAGCCCTCCCCCGACCAGACCCCGGCGATGGCGGAGGTCCCGGAGCGCCGCCGCCGGCTGGCCGACGCGGGGGGTTTCATGGTCGCCGCGACCGTCGCCGCCGCCGTCCTGCTCGCCGGCGGGGTCGTCGTGGCGTCGGCCTGGACGGTCGACCGGGTGAACACCGCGACGCCACCGGCGGCCACCGTGCCGCCCCCGACCGCGGAGGTCGTGGCCGACCCGGGACTCGGCTTCGGTGGCGGGCACTCGTCGTCCTCCTCCGGCGGCGACGAGGATCGGGATCGCAGCGGCGTCGACGACTCCAGCCGCTCCGGCGGCGACCGCCAGGCGGTGGCCGAGCGCCGCGAGCCGACCACCGCCCAGCCGCCCACCGCCCCGATCGCCCCGATCACCGACGGCGGCTCCGCGACGACCGCCCGGCCCGAGCCGAGCAGCACGACTCCCTCACCGACGACCTCGCCCACGGGCACCTCGTCGAACCCGGTCCCCGGCCTGCCGGGCGGGACGACCACGACGTCGCCGACCACGCCGTCGACGCCCGACTCCTCGTCGAGCACGACACCGTCGACGACCGAGCAGACCACCACGGCCACGGAGTCGGCCCCACCGTCGGCCACGGAGTCGGCCCCACCGTCGGCCACGGAGTCGGCCATCACCGAGTCCACCGAGTCCACCGAGGCCACCGAGGCCACCGAGGCCACCGAGGCCACCGAGTCGTCGACCACCGCGTCGCACACGACGACCACGACGAGGACCACGCCACCCGCCGCGGCGCGGAGCCGCGCCCTGCTCGACCCGGCGGTCGAAGCGCTCGGCGGCGTACTCCACCGCTAGTCAGCGGGCGAAGCCCTCCACTCGCACCGTCCCCGGGGCCGCGCCGTGCTCGTCGGCGTCCCGCTCGATGCACGTCCGCCTGCGCCGGCGGTCTCCTACCGGCTCGACGCGAGCGACCTCACGTCGAGGCGCTGCAGGACGCGGTCGGCGGTCTCGGGATCCACGCCGGCCTCGGACCGCGCGGCGAGCACCTCACGGCGGGCGGCGGCCAGGGCCAGCGACTGCACGCGCGTCCACTGGTCGCGGCGGCGCCGCAGGGTCTCGAGGCGCTGCTCGTAGTCGGCGCGGTCCGCGGCGTCCTCGCCCGGCGCGTCCCCGGCGCCGCCCTCGCCCGCGCCCAGGCGGGCGAAGCGGGCGCGCATCTCGCCGAGCACCTCCTCCCCCACGGTGTCGTCGACGCCGATCGCCTCGCGGTCCAGCGACGCGAGCTCGGTGAGCGCGGCCTTGCGCGCCCGCGCCACCAGCCGGTGCTCGGCCTCGCGCCCGACCTCCTCGCTCTCGCGGACCCCGAGCACGCGCAGCAGCAGCGGCAGGGTGAGGCCCGGCAGCACGAGCGTCGCGACCAGCACCCCGGCGGCGATGATCACGAGCTCGGTGCGGAACGGGAACGGCGCGCCGTCGTCGGTGACGCGCGGCAGGGCCAGCGCGAGGGCGAGGGTCGCGAGGCCGCGCATCCCCGACCACGTCAGCACCGCCGCCTCGGCCGCCGTGCGCGGCGCGGTGCCGGGCGGCGACCCGCGGCGCCGGACCGACACCAGCGCGCCGACCATCCACACCGCACGCACGGCGATCACCACGACGGCGACGACCGCGGCGTCGGCGACCATCCGACCCAGCTGGTCGCCGGCGTCCTCGATCACGGCGCGCAGCTCCAGCCCGATCAGCGCGAAGGCGGCCGCCGTCACGAGCATCTCGACGACGTTCCAGAACGCGCTGCCGGTCAGGCGCTGCTCGATGTCGTCGGCGTCGGCGCGCTGGCGCATCTGCAGCGCGGCCACGACCACCGCGATCACGCCGGAGGCCTCGAGGGCGTCGGCGGCGAGGTACACCGCGAACGGCAGCACGAGGGTCAGCGCGCTGGGCGCGACGGGGTCGGTGAGGCGGTCGGCGAGCTGCCCCGCGAGCCACGCGGCCACGAGCCCGACCGCCACCGCGCCGACCGCGGACCACACGAACAGCAGCCCGGTCTCGGCGCCGGGCTGCTCGCCGGCCACCGTCGCCGCGATCGCCGTCTGGAACACGACGAGCGCGGTGGCATCGTTGAACAGCCCCTCGCTCTGCAGCACGCCGACCAGCCGGCGCGGCATCCGCAGCGGCCCGGCGACGGCCTCGACGGCCACCGGATCGGGCGGCGCGACGGCGGCCCCGACGGCGAGCGCGGCACCGAGCGCCATCCCGGGAATCAGCCACATCACCGTCGCGCCGACCGCCGCGACGGTGACCGCCACCAGCAGCACGGCCAGGAACAGCACGGCGCGCCACCGCGTGCGGAACACCGACCACGACGCCCGCTGCGCCGTCGCGAACAGCAGCGGCGGCAGGAACAGCGGCAGGATCAGCTCGGGATCGAGGTCCGGGGCCTCGATCCCGGGCACGAACGCGGCGGCGGTGCCGACCAGCACGAGCAGCACCGGCCACGGCAGCCGGAGGCGGTCGCCGACGCCGACCAGCACCACGCCGACGAACAGGGCGGCGATCACGAGCGCCAGGACCGTCATGATCGGACCCTAGGCGCGTCTCCTCGTCGCCGGTGACGGCCCTGGGCGCCGGACCGCAGGACAGACCCCACGCGTCGCCGCTCGGCGCGGCCCGGCAAGCTGTGCGCCGTGGCGGGATTCCGGGATGTCGTGGGACGGGCGCTGCAGGCCGGGCTGGACCTGCTGAACAAGCAGGTGGACGGGCAGCGGAGCGGATCGGGCCATCGGTCACAGGCTCCGGCGCCGGGTGGCAGGGTGCGTACCGCGCCCGCCCGAGACCGCGCGCGCACGGTCTCCTACGCGCCCGACCTCGACGGCGCCGCCGACCCCGGCGAGATCGTGTGGACCTGGGTGCCCTACGAGGAGGACGCCTCGCAGGGCAAGGACCGTCCGGTGCTGATCGTGGCGCGGGCCGGGGACGGCGACCTGCTCGGGCTCATGCTCTCCAGCCAGGAGCACCGCCGCGACGACGCGCACTGGCTGCCGGTCGGCGCGGGGGCGTGGGACCGCGAGGGCCGCGACTCCTTCGTCCGCCTCGACCGCGTGCTCGAGATCCGGGAGCACGGCATCCGCCGGGAGGGCGCGATCATGCCTGCCGACCGGTTCGAGCGCGTCGCCGCGGAACTGCGCGCCGGTTACGGCTGGAACTGATCACCCCGCGACCCTCCACCCGTTCGTAGGAACGACTACCCTCCAACGCACCGACCCGGCCCGGCCGGGCCGCCGGTGGGAGGGGGCCGTGATGACCCGATCAGTGGTCGCACCACCGTCCCGCTCGTCCGCCCGGCGACCGGGCCCCGTCGCCATCCACCCGCTGGGCGAAACGCCCGTCTCACCCCACCGCGTCGTCCCGGGGCTCCGGGGCGCGAGGGTGTAGGGAGTGCCCGTGCCGATCGAGCCCGCGTCCGCCTCCGCCGCCTCGTCCCCGTCGTTCGCGGGCGTCGAGCACGCCGAGGAGGTCCTCGACGCGCCCGAGGACGTCGGCTCCACCGCCGTCCTGGGCGCCGGCGTCACCGACCGCGGGCACCGTCGCCGTCGCAACGAGGACGCCTTCGCGCTGATGCGCGCGACCACGGCGAACGGCACGCCCGCCGTCGTCGCCGTCGTGTGCGACGGCGTCGCCTCGGTCCCCGGCGGCGACACGGCCTCGCGCACCGCGTGCGACGTCGCCGTCGCGGCCGGGCACGAGGCGCTGACCAGTGGCCAGGACCTCGACGACGCCGCGGCGACCGCCGCCGAGGCCGCGCGCAAGGCGGTCGCCGCGCTGGCCCCGGGCTCGGGCTCGGCGCCGGCCTGTACCTACGTCGCCGCCGTGCTCGACGCGGGCCGCGCCGTGGTCAGCTGGGCGGGCGACAGCCGCGCCTACTGGCTGTGTCCCGGCTCGCCCGAGGAGTCCGCGGTGCTCACCGAGGACGACTCGTGGGCGGCCGAGATGGTGGCCGCGGGCGTCGTCGGCGCCGACGACGCGCTGTCCGACCCGCGCGCCCACGTGATCACCCGCTGGCTCGCGGCCGACGCCCCCGACGTGGTGGCGCGCCACCGCACCTGGGAGCTCGACGAGCACGGCGTCCTGCTGCTGTGCAGCGACGGGGTGTGGAACCACCTGCCCGACCCCGCGGTGCTCGCCGCGGTGCTCGACGGCACGCCCACCGACGCCGAGGCCGTGCACACCGGGGTCTGCGCACTGATCGAGGCGGCACTCGACGACGGCGGGCACGACAACGCCACCGCGATCCTGCTGGCGCTCGCGCCCACCGGCTGATGCCTCCCCGCACACGTCACAGCGGCGTGCGCGCCGCCAGGTGGGCCGGGGTCATGGCCAGAGCGATCATGACCTCGCCGGCGTCGGCGTAGCGCCGGTCGGGGATCTGCTCGAGCTTGGTGCGCGTGCGGGTGTCGACGCCGTAGTCGTCGGCGACCGCGAGGATCTGCCACCGCCGCAACGGGAAGCGCTCCTCGTCGAGGACCGCGCGGAAACCGGGCACGCCCTCCACGGGTACCGGGGTGCCGAGCGGGCGGCAACGTGAGAGGTTCGACAGAGTCGATCTCAGCCCACGGGTAACGCCCGTGTCCCGTTCTCAGAGTCCGACTCCCCTCTCGGCGTGCTCCCCCGATCGCTCCGCGTCCCGTGGAGCAGCGCGCCGGTCAGGCGGGCGCGCGGGTCGGCGGCAACGTCGAGGGGGTCGGGCTCGACGTCGGCGCGCACGAGCAGGTCGCCGAGCGCGGCGATCATCGCGCCGTTGTCGGTGCAGAGCCGGATCGGCGGCACCCGCAGAGTGAGCCCGGCCGCGGCGCAGCGCTCCTCGACCAGCCCGCGCACCCGGGAGTTGGCGGCGACGCCGCCGACCATCAGCAGGGTGTCGGCGCCCTGGTCGGCGCAGGCGGCGACGGCTTTGCGGGCGAGGGTGTCGGCGACGGCCTCCTGGAAGGACGCCGCGATGTCGGGCACCGGCAACGTGCCGGTCCGCGCCTCGACCCAGCGCGCGACCGCCGTCTTGAGCCCCGAGAACGAGAACGTCCACGGCGGGTCGGACGGCCCGGTCAGCGGGCGGGGGAAGGCGATCGCGTGCGGGTCGCCCTCGCGGGCGGCGCGGTCGATCGCCGGGCCGCCCGGGTAGGGCAGGCCGATGAGACGCGCGACCTTGTCGAAGGCCTCGCCGGCCGCGTCGTCGACGGTGTCGCCGAGGTGCACGACCTCGTCGCGGGCCAGGTCGCCGACGCTCAGCAGCGAGGTATGACCGCCGGAGACGATCAGGGCGACGCAGCGCTCCGGCAGCGGCCCGTGGTCGAGGACGTCGACGGCGGCGTGACCCGCGAGGTGGTGCACGGCGTAGAGCGGGACCCCGGCCGCGAGCGCATACGCCTTGCCCGCCGCGAGACCGACCTGCAGCGCCGGGCTCAGTCCGGGGCCGGCGGTGACGGCGACGGCGGTGACGTCGGCGAGGTCGACCTCCGCGCGCTGCAGGGCCGTGCGAACCATCGGCGCCATCGCCTCGAGATGCGCGCGCGCCGCGACCTCGGGCACGACACCGCCGAACCGCGCGTGCTCCTCCATGCTCGAGGCCAGCGCGTCGCCGAGCAGCCTGCCCTCCGAGACCAGGCCGACGCCGGTCTCGTCGCAGGACGTCTCGATGCCGAGGACCAGGGGCGTGCTCACGACGTCGATTGTCCTCCCACCCCGACGCGACCCGTCGCCGCCCGGCGCTCGCCCGTGATCAAGGTGTGGGGCCCGAGGTCGGGCTCGCGGGCGTCGTGCCGTTCACCTGCCACACGCCGGATGTGGGGGCCAGCGTGACGTGCCCCGGGCGCGGCCGGTCCCGATCCGGCGGAGGGGCACCCCTCGCCCGTCTATCCGACCGAAGGGGCCCTTCGCCCAGAACGGGGCGGGGCCGCTCACGCCGGCACCAGCCGGCGGCGCGTGCGGTCGGGGTCGGCGCGATACCAGGCCAGCGTCGTCGCGATACCCTCGTCCCAGCCGGTGGCGCGCCGCGTGAACCTCGCCCGGAAGTCGCTGTCGTCGACGAGGAACGGCTGCTCGAACTGGTAGAGCAGCTCTGCACCCTCGCGCGCGACCGGTGAGACGAGCCGCAGGCCGGCGACCATCGCCGGCGTGAGGCGCCCGAGGCGCGGCGGATGGCCGGCCGCGGCGAAGATCCGCTCGACGAACGCGCGCCCCGTGATCGGCGGCGGCACCGGGGTGTGCCAGACGCGGCCCGTCGCGGTCGCCGGCGCGAGCGCCAGCTCGACGAGCGCGGCGCCGACGTCCGGGGCGTAGCCGGCGGTCATCGGCAGGTCCGGGTCGCCGGGCCAGCGCACCGTGCGCCCCTCGGCGGCGCCCGCGAAGACTCCGGCACTGAACAGCGACTCGACCCCCGGCCCCCACAGCTCGGGCGCACGGCCGATCACGGTCTCGACGTCTCCGCGAGCGTGGGCGGCGAGCACCATCTCTGCGAGCCAGGCCCGCAGGACGCCCTTGCCCGACACCGGCGCGACGGGCGTGTCCTCGCGCATCGGGCCGTCCACCAGCCCGTACATCCAGGTGTCGTCCGCGAAGACCAGCCGGGCGCCGGCCGCGCCGGCCGCGGCGAGCAGGGCGCGCGTGGCGGCCGGGAATGCCGAGCGCCAGGTGGCGAACGGCGGGTTGACGCAGTGGTAGACGACGGCGGCGTCACCGCAGGCCGCGCGCAGGGACGGCGGATCGGTGGCGTCCGCGGCGACGGCCTGCCCGCCCGGCACGGGCGTCCCGGAGCGTGTCACCGCGCGGACCGGCACGCCGCGACGGGCGAGCTCGGCGCAGACCGCGCGGCCGATGCCGCCGCTCGCGCCGACGACGACGTGGGTGCTGGTCATGACGAGGCCGTCTCCGAGGTCGAGTCCGGGGTGCCGAGCAGGTGGTCGAGGGCCCGCGCGGAGGCGCCCGCGGGCAGGGCACCGACGAGGCCGTTGCGCAGGGCGATCGCGATCGGCGAGCGCCAGGCCGCGACGTCGCCCGCGGAGCGCGACCGGCGGGCGACGGCCTCGGCGACCGGGCGCCGCCGTCGCTCGTAGACCGCCAGGGCGGCGGGCTCGCCGGTGGCCTCCTCGGCGAGGACGACCGCGTCGAGGAACGCCTGGGCCGCGCCCTGTCCCAGGTTCGGGGTCATGGCGTGGGCGGCGTCGCCGAGCAGCGCGATGCGGCCGTGGTGCCAGGTCGCGGGCGGGCGAAGGTCGGCCAGCGGATGCGCGAGGACGGGGCCGTCGACGGCGTCGAGCACCGCCGCGATCGGGGCGTGCCAGCCTGCGAGCCGCGCGCGGAGCCAGGGCAGGAGGTCGGTGGCGGGCGCCTCGGCCGTCGGCACCATGGCGTAGAGGTAGGTCCTGTCCCCCGGCAGCGGGGCGAGTCCGACGACGTCGCCGCCGCCCCAGCTCTCGCCGCCCTCGGCGAGCCGGTGGTCGGCCACCATGCGGAAGGCCGTGTGCCCGGTGTCCCGCACGGCCACGTCCGGCCAGAACGCGGCGCGCACCGTGCTGCGCACGCCGTCGGCGGCGACGACCAGCTCGGCCTCGTGCCGTCCACCCGCGTCGTCCTGGACGACGGCCGGGTGCTCGCCGTCGCCGGGCTCGACGCGGCGGACGCCGACGCCCTCGCGGACGTCGGGGGCCGCCGCACGCAGCAGGTCGTGCAGGTCGGGCCGCGGCAGCACGACGACACCGTCGCCCTGGCGGCGGCGCAGGTCGGCGGCGTCGGTCCGCGACAGCCAGCGGCCCGACGCCGTGCGGAGGCCGCCGCCGATCTCCACGGTCCCGAGCTCGCGGACCCGCGCCCCGAGCCCGAGGACGTCGAGCGCCCGCAGGGCGTTGGGCCACAGCGCGATGCCGGCGCCGACCTCGGCGGCGTGCGGCCGCCGCTCGAGGACCGTCACCTCCCATCCCGGCCGCAGCGCGATCGCGCTCGCCAGACCACCCAGACCCGCTCCCACCACGACCGCTCGCCTCATGACCCACCCTCCCTCTACTTCTGTAGTAGGGGCTCCTCTACGGCTGTAGAGGATCGAGGGAAAGGGACCGTCGTGGACCGTCGGGACGTCCTCACTGACGCGGCGATCACCGTGCTCGCCCGAGCGGGGAGCCGGGGCCTGACCCACCGGGCGGTCGACGCCACCGCCGGGCTCGCCGAGGGCACGAGCTCGTACTACTTCCGCACCCGCTCGGCGCTGCTGCAGGCCTGTGTGGAGCGGATGGCGGCGCGCACGCTCGAGGAGATGGCGAGCGGCGCCCCGGCGGTCACCAGCGTCGAGGGCCTCGTCGCGGCGTGCGTCGCGACGGTCGGGCGGTGGCTCGCGCAGGACCACGAGCGGCTGCTCGCGCGCTGGGAGCTGGCGCTGGAGTCGACCCGGCGCCCGGAGCTCGAGACGGCTCTGCGCACGTCCGGGGCCCTGATCCGCGAGCGGGTCGCGGGCACCCTCGACGGGCTGGGCATCGCCGAGCCGCGGCGGCGGGCCGACGACCTCGTCGCGTGCCTCGACGGCCTCGCGTTCGATCAGCTCGCCGGCGCGGGCCGGCCGCCTCGTGACGAGGCCGGCCTGCGGGCGTCGATCGCCGACGTCGTACGGGGCTTCACCGCCTGACGCGCTCCCGCCCCGCGAGCACCAGGGCCACGGTCGGCGCGAGCGTGCCGGCGCCGACGTCGCGCACGAGGTGTTCGTCGTCGGGCGGCCGCAGCGCGACCCACCCCGGGGCGCCACGAGGAGCAGCACCCGCACGATCACGTCGTCACCCCGCCGCGAGGAACTGCTCGAAGGTGACGACGCCCTCGGCGTGGTCGGGAGCGAGGTTGGCGCCCGCGCCGAACCCCCGCGCGATCGCACCGGGGAAGCGCAGCGGCACCACGGGGCGACGACGACCGGTGGCGTGCGCCCAGGTGCGCGCGAGGTCGGCCATCGTGCGGACCTCGGGTCCGCCGACGTCGGGCACGCGGCCCTGCGGCGGGCCGGCGGCGAGGGCGGCGAGACGGGCAGCGACGTCGGCGACCGCGATCGGTTGGAACGACGCTCCGGCGAGCACCGGGAGGACCCCGGCGCCGCCGGCTGTCGCGGCGTCGAGCCCCTCACCGGTGTCGAGGTCGCCGACGACGCGCCCTGGCCCGTCACGGCGGCTCAGGACGTGCGGGGCGTCGAGCCGCGGGACGAGCGCGCGGCCCAGCGTTCCCGTCCCTCCGGTCACCAGCACGGTCATGACGTCCTCCCGGTCGGCGCGGGCGCTCCGGCGGCGCCCGTCGGGACGGTCGACCGGACAGGCCCCCGGAACGTGACACCTGCTCGACGAGGAAGACGAGCTTGTCGCTCCGGCGGGATCAGGCGCTCCAGCGTCCGTCAGCAGGGCGAGCGACACCGACTCGCGCTCCTCGACGGTCTCGCCGTGGCCGGCCCAGCGCAGGCCACGCGTCCCGGACGACGTCCTCGGCGTCGTGCGCGGACCCGAGCATCCGGCGGGCGAGCCCGAAGAGGCGGGGACGCTGCTCGGTGAACGTCTGCGTGGTCGCCGTCACGGTCACCATCCTGCCCACAGGAGCTTGCCTTCGAGCGCACTCGAAGTCCTACGGTCGTTCCCGTGAGCGTGACGGCGGACCGACTGCGGGGCCTCATCGAGACGACCGAGGGCGAGCTGCCCCCGCTCACGGTCGAGCTGGTCCGCGACCTCGAGATCCCCGAGCACATGACGATCGCCGACGTCGCCGAACTGACCGGGCTGTCGGCCCACACCCTGCGCTACTACGAGCGCATCGGGCTGGTGGAGGTGCCCCGCGACGCGGCGGGTCGCCGCCTGTACGACCGGGAGGCGGTCGGGCGGGTCGTGTTCATCACCCGGCTGCGCGACTCGGACATGCCGATCGCGGCCATCGCCCGCTACGTGGAGATGGTCAAACAGGGACCGGGCACCGAGCCCGAGCGCCTGGCGCTGCTCGAGGCCCACCGCGACGACATCCTCAACCGCCTGCACGACCTCCAGGCCGCGCTCGCCGTCGTCGACTACAAGATCACGACCTATGGCGGGGCCTGCGGCTCGTAGGCCCCGCCGAACAGGAGCACCTCCATGTCCGACCGCCGTCTCGGCCCGCTGTCCGTCCCGTCGCTCGGCCTGGGCTGCATGGGACTGAACTGGGCCTACGGACCCGCCGACCGTGACGAGTCGATCGCCACCGTCCGGCGCGCCCTCGACCTCGGCGTCACCTTCCTCGACACCGCCGACGTCTACGCGAGCGGCGAGAACGAGCGTCTCGTCGGCGAGGCGATCGCCGGCCGGCGCGAGGAGGTCACGCTCGCGACGAAGTTCGGCATCCAGACCGACCCGACCACCGGCTACCCCAACGGGCAGGTGAACGGGTCGCCGGAGTACGTGCGGCGCTCGATCGACGGGTCGCTGCAACGGCTCGGGGTCGATCACGTCGAGCTCTACTACCTGCACCGCCCCGACCCGGCGACGCCGGTCGAGGACACCGTCGGCGCGATGGCCGAGCTCGTGACCGCCGGCAAGGTGCGCCACCTCGGCCTGTCCGAGGCGTCGGCGCAGACCGTCCGCCGCGCCGCGGCGGTGGCGCCGATCGCGGCGCTGCAGTCGGAGTGGTCGCTGTTCAGCCGCGACATCGAGGAGTCGGTCGTGCCCGCCGCGCGTGAGCACGGCATCGGGCTCGTGCCCTACAGCCCGCTCGGGCGCGGGATGCTCACCGACGCGTCGGTGCGCGACCTCGCGAGCGACGACTTCCGCCGCACCCTGCCCCGCTTCGCCGAGGGCGCGCTCGAGGAGAACCTCGCGCTCGTGGAGCAGGTGCGTGAGGTCGCCAAGCGCCGCGGCGCGACGCCGGCCCAGGTGGCGCTGGCGTGGCTGCTGGCCCGGGGGGACGACGTCGTGCCGATTCCCGGCACCAAGCGGCGCACGTACCTCGAGGAGAACCTGGGGGCGCGCGACGTCGTGCTCGACGCCGACGACCTCGCGGCGCTGTCGGCGCTGGTGCCGACGGGCGGCCGCACCCGTGACATGACGTGGGTCAACCGGGACACCGCGGCACGGGCCTGACGCACGTTTCCCCTGGAACTGTTGTTCGAGGGGCTGACCAAGGCCGGCGGCACGCGCAAGACCAGAAGATCGAGAATGCGACCGACCGACTCGCGGCCCGGGTCGGCACGACGCGCTACGAGAGCACACACAGTTCTATCGCACTGGTTTCTGCTCGCCTGGTCGTCGAGCCCTGACCCACCATGTGAGTACTTTCCGGGCCCATAGGCCCGGAAAGTACTCACATGCGAGGTTCGGGTCAGCCCTCCGCGTCGCCCTCGGCCTCGAGGAACGCCTCGCGGAGCTGCTCGACCATCGCCGGGTCCGGCGACTCCCACAGACCGCGGTCGACGGCCTCGAGCAGGCGCTCGGCCATGCCGTGCAGCGCCCACGGGTTGGCCTCGCGGAGGAAAGCGCGGTTCTCGGGGTCGAGGACGTAGTTCTCGGTGAGCGAGCCGTACATCCAGTCGCTGACCGTGCCCGCGGTCGCGTCCCAGCCGAACAGGTAGTCGACGGTCGCGGCCATCTCGAACGCGCCCTTGTAGCCGTGCCGGCGCATCGCGGCCATCCAGCGCGGATTGACGACGCGCGACCGGAAGACCCGCGCCGTCTCCTCGATCAGCGAGCGCGTCCTCACGTTCTCGGGGCGCGTCGAGTCGCCGACGTACGCCGCCGGCGCCGCCCCGGTCAGCGCGCGCACCGTAGCGATCATGCCGCCGTGGTACTGGTAGTAGTCGTCGGAGTCGGCGATGTCGTGCTCGCGGGTGTCGATGTTCTTCGCGGCCACCGCGATCCGCCGGTACGCCGCCTGCATCTCCTCCACGGCCGACTCGCCGTGGCGCCCGCGCCCGTACGCGTGCCCGCCCCACGTCGTGTAGATCTCCGCGAGGTCGGCGTCGCCGCGCCATTCGCGCGAGTCCATCGCCTGCAGCAGTCCTGCCCCGTAGGCACCGGGAGGCGAGCCGAAGATGCGCGTCGTCGCCCGGCTCCAGTCCGAGCCGGTGGCCACGTCCGCCCGCGCGTGCGCGGCCACGAAGTTGTCCTCGTCGGCCTCGTCCGACAGCCCGGCGACCAGCTGCACCGCGTCGTCCATCGTCGCCACGACGTGCGGGAACGCGTCGCGGAAGAACCCGGAGATGCGCAGCACCACGTCGACACGCGGCCGGCCCAGCTCGGTCGACGGCACGACCTCGAGCCCCGTCACGCGCCGCGACGCCTCGTCCCACACCGGCCGGACGCCCATCAACGCGAGCGCCTCGGCGACGTCGTCGCCGCTCGTGCGCATCGCGGCGGTCCCCCACAACGAGAGACCCACGCTGGTCGGCCACTCGCCGTCGTGATCCTCCCGATACCGCGAGAGCAGGGAGTCGGCGAGCATCTGCCCGGTCTCCCAGGCCAGCCGCGACGGCACCGCGCGCGGGTCGATGGAGTAGAAGTTCCGCCCGGTCGGCAGGACGTTGACCAGCCCGCGCAGCGGCGAGCCGCTCGGCCCCGCCTTGACGTGCCCGCCGTCGAGGGCGTGCAGGACGCTGTCGATCTCGCCGGTGGTCGCGTCGAGGCGCGGGACGACCTCGGTGGCGGCGAAGGTCAGGATGTCGGTGACGGTTCGGTCCTGGCGCCCCAGCACCTCGAGCGTCACCTGAGCCGGGTCGGTCCAGGCGCGCTTCTCCATGCCCAGCACGAGCGAGTGCGCGAGCTCCTCGACGCGGTCGACCTCGCTGCGCGACGCCTCGTTCTCCTGGAGACCGAGGGCCTCGCGCAGCCCGGGCAGCGACTGGGTGCCCGACCACAGCTGCCGCGCCCGCAGCACCGCGAGCACCATGTCGACGCGCTCCTGACCCGCCGGCGCGCGCCCGAGGATGTGCAGGCCGTCGCGGATCTGCGCGTCCTTGATCTCGCAGAGCCAGCCGTCGAGGTGCATGACGAAGTCGTCGAAGCGCTCGTCGTCGGGCTGGTCGGTCACGCCGAGGTCACTGTCGAGCTTGGCGGCCTGGATGAGCTGCCAGATCTGACCGCGAATCGCGGTGATCTTGCCGGGGTCCATCGCCTGGATGGACGCGTACTCGTCGAGCAGCTGCTCGAGCCGGGCGAGGTCGCCGTAGGACTCGGCGCGCGCCATCGGCGGGACGAGGTGGTCCACGAGCGTGGCGTGCGCGCGGCGCTTGGCCTGCGTGCCCTCACCCGGGTCGTTGACGAGGAACGGGTAGACCAGCGGCAGGTCGCCGAGGACCGGGTCGGGCGCGCACGACGCGCTCGACGCGACGGTCTTGCCGGGCAGCCACTCGAGGTTGCCGTGCTTGCCGACGTGCACCAGCGCGTGCGCGCCGAACTCGCTCTGGAGCCACCGGTAGGCCGCGAGGTAATGGTGACTCGGCGGCAGGTCCGGGTCGTGGTAGATCGCGATCGGGTTCTCGCCGAACCCGCGCGGCGGCTGCATCATCACGACGACGTTGTCACGGCGCAGCGCCGCCACGGTGATCGCCGGGTCGTTGCCACGGGAGTCGTCGATGAACATCTCGCCGGGCGCGGGGCCCCAGTGCTCCTCGACGCCTGCGCGGAGGTCCTCGGGGAGGGTCGCGAACCAGCGCGTGTAGTCGTCCACGCCGACGCGGATCGGGTTGGCGGCGAGCTGGTCCTCGGAGAGCCAGTCCTGGTCGTAGCCGCCGGCGTCGATCAGGGCGCGGATGAGCAGGTCGCCGTCCTGCTCGGCCAGGCCCGGGACGTCGCCGATGCGGTAGCCGGCGTCCCTCATCGCGGCCAGGAGGCGGACCACCGAGGCCGGCGTGTCGAGGCCGACCGCGTTGCCGATGCGGGCGTGTTTCGTCGGGTAGGCGGACAGCACCAGCGCGATGCGCTTCTCGGCGTTCGGGACGTGACGCAGGCGGGCGTGGCTCACCGCGAGCCCGGCGACGCGGGCGGCGCGCTCGGGGTCGGCGACGTAGACGGGGAGGCCGTCGGCGTCGGTCTCCTTGAAGCTGAACGGCACCGTGATGATCCGGCCGTCGAACTCCGGGACCGCGACCTGGTTGGCGGCGTCCAGCGGGCTCACGCCGTCGTCGTCGTCGAGCCACTCGTCGCGGGTCCGCGTCAGGCACAGGGCCTGCAGGATCGGGACGTCGAGCGCCGCGAGCGCCCCGGTGTCCCAGCTCTCGTCGTCCCCGCCGGCGCTGGCCGTCGCGGGTTTGGAGCCGCCGGCCGCGAGCACGGTCGTGACGAGGACGTCGGCGTTCCGGAGCACGGCGACGAGGTCCTCGTCGGGGCTGCGCAGCGAGGAGCAGAACACCGGTTCGGGCACCCCGCCGGCGTCGACCACGGCGCGGCAGAGCCCGTCGACGAACGCGGTGTTCCCGGCCATGTGGTGCGCGCGGTAGTAGACGATGGCGACGCGCGGCGATGTCAGCGGCGTGGCGTCGCTGTCATCCAGTGTCCGTAACGCCACGCGCTCGGGGTGCTCCCAGCCGTCCAGACGCCCCCAGCTCGGCATCTCGGCCGGCGGGTCGAACCCGTGGCCGGTGAGCAGGATCGTGTCGGACAGGAAGTGGTGGAGCTGGGCGAGGTTCTCCGGCCCGCCCTGCGCGAGGTAGAGGTGCGCCTGGGTCGCGACACCGACCGGCACCGTCGACGACTCCATCAGCTGCGCGTCCGGGCTCTGCTCGCCGCCGAGCACGACCACCGGGCGCGGCTGTGACGGCGCGAGCAGCGCGTCCAGCCCGTCCTCCCACGCCTGCCGGCCGCCGAGCAGACGCACGACGACGAGGTCGACGCCCTCGAGGAGGGCGTCCAGCTCCTCCCCGACCGTCACGCGCGCCGGGTTCGCCCAGCGCCAGCCGCCCTCCTCGCCGGGTGCGCTGGCGCGCGCCGAGCGCAGGTCGGTGTCCGAGGTCGAGAGCAGCAGGAGCACCTGGCCTCCAGGCCGTGAATGTCTGAACACCTAGATAGATGTTGAGGGCAGGACACGCCTACTCTGTCACGGATGCCCGCAGCCCGACGACGTGACGCCGCCGTCCGCGATCGCCCGGACGCATGCCCGGGTGCCTGGCGGCGCCACGAGGCCGCCGACGGGGCGCTCGCGCGGTTCCGCCCGGTGGGCGGGGCGATCACCTCCGCGGAGCTGCGCCTGCTGGCCGCAGCCGCCACCGATGCCCCGCTCGAGCTGACCTCCCGCGGATCCTGGCAGGTACGGGGCCTCTCCGGCCAGGGGGCCGACGATCTCGCCGCCGCGCTCTCCCGGGTCGGCGGTCCCGCACCGCTCCTGGACGACCTCGGCCGCGACGTCCCCTGCAGCGTCGTGGCCTCCCCGCGCTCGCCCGCGGTCGACGCGCCGGCCCGCGTGATCGCCGACGCGCTGCGCGGGCGCACCGACGTCCCGGGTCGCCTGCTGATCGCCGTCGACGACGGTTCCGGCGACGTGCTGGGCCTCGACGCCGACGTCACCGTCGTGCTCGGGGGCGTCCTCCACCTCGCCGGTACCCCCACCGACGTGACCGCCGACGACCCCGCCGCCCTGGCTCTCGCCGCGGGCGAGGCGTTCCTCGCCGTGCGGGGCGAGGCGTGGCGGGTGGCCGAAGTGGGCGCCGCCGTCGTCGAAGAGGCAGTTACTGGCTGGTATCGCTCGCCGAGCGAGCGATACCAGCCAGTAACCGGGGAAGCGGGCGAGATCCTCGAGGTCCGGCCCCGCCTCGGCGAGGTCGATGCGACGGCCGCCGAGGTGCTCGCCGAGCTCGCCGACGAGGGCGCCGCGCTGCGCGTCACCCCGTGGCGCACGGTCGTGCTGCGCGACGTCGCCGACCCCGAGGACGCCCGCCGGCGCCTCGACGGGCTCGTCGAGACCGGGCCGTCGCCGTGGTCGACGCTGTCGGCCTGCGTCGGCGCGCCGCGCTGCGTCAAGTCGCACACCGACGTGCGCGGCGACCTCGCCCGCGCCGTCGCCGAGGGGCGCGCCGGCGGGTCGCTGCACGCCCACTGGGTGGGCTGCGCGCGGGCCTGCGGCACACCGGCCGGCCCGGTCGCCGTGGTGGAGGGCACCCCCGGCGGCACCTATCGCACGACGGTCCGAACAGGGAGGGTGAGCCGGTGAGCGCCGGTCCCACAGAGAGGTCGTCCGTCCCCTCCTACATCGCCGACGGGCCGGAGATCTACCGCCGCTCGTTCGCGATCATCCGCGCCGAGGCGGATCTCGCGCACCTGCCCGACGACGCCCACGACGTCGTCATCCGCATGATCCACTCGTGCGGGATGGTCGACCTCGCCGCCGACACCGAGGTCTCCCCCGGTGCGATCAGCGCGGCGCGGACGGCCCTGCGCGCCGGCGCCCCGGTGCTCTGCGACGCCGAGATGGTGGCCAGCGGCATCACCCGGCGCTTCCTGCCCGCCGGCAACGAGGTGCTGTGCACGCTCAACGACCCGCGTGTCCCGGACCTCGCCGCGGCGCAGCGCACCACGCGCAGCGCCGCCGCCCTGGATCTGTGGCGCGAGCACCTCGAGGGCGCCGTCGTGGCGATCGGCAACGCCCCGACCGCGCTGTTCCGGCTGCTCGAGATGATCTCCGGCGGTGCGCCGCGGCCCGCGGTCGTGCTCGGGCTGCCCGTCGGGTTCGTCGGCGCGATGGAGTCGAAGGCGGCCTTGACGGGGCACCCGGCCGGCCTCGAGCACGTCGTCGTGCACGGCCGCCGCGGGGGCTCGGCGATGACGGTCGGCGCGGTGAACGCGCTGGCGCTCGGATCGGGCGACGGAGCATGAAGGAGGTGAGCACGCCGGTAGGGGAGCTCGCCCCGGGGAGTCCGCGCGTGACCGGCACCCTCTACGGCGTCGGCGTCGGCCCCGGCGACCCGACGCTGATGACGGTGCGCGCGGTCGACCTCGTCCGCGGCGCCGACGTCGTCGCCTACCACTGCGCGCGCCACGGCCGCTCGAACGCGCGCGCGATCGTCGCGCAGTACCTCGGCACCCAGATCGAGGAGCAGCTCACCTATCCGGTGACCACCGAGGAGACCGACGACTACCAGGGCGCCCTCGACGCGTTCTACGCCGAGGCCGCCGCCCGCCTCGCGGCGCACCTCGACGCCGGCCGCGACGTCGTCGTCGTCGCCGAGGGCGACCCCTTCTTCTACGGCTCGTACATGCACCTCCACAAGCGCCTCGCCGACCGCTACCCCACCCACGTCGTGCCCGGTGTGACCTCGGTGTCCGCGGCCGCGGCCGCGCTCGGGCGCCCGCTGGTGGAGCGCGACGAGGTGCTCACCGTGCTGCCCGGCACACTCCCGCCCGACGAGCTCGCCGCCCGCCTCGCCGACACCGACGCCGCCGCAGTGATGAAACTGGGCCGCACGTTCACCGGGGTGCGCGCCGCGCTCGCGACGTCCGGGCGGCTCGACGAGGCGCACTACGTCGAGCGCGCCTCCACCGAGACCCAGCGCACGGCGGCACTCGCCGACGTCGACCCCGCCTCGGTGCCGTACTTCTCGGTCGGGATCGTGCCCTCGCGCGTGCACGCCGACACGACGCCGACCGCGCGCGCCGAGACCGCGGCGGTGATCGCCGGGGGCACCGCAGGCGAGGTGGTCGTCGTCGGACTCGGACCCGGCGCCCGCGACCGCCTCACGCCCGAGGCCTCGGCCGCCCTCGCCGCGGCCGACGACGTCGTCGGCTACGCGAGCTACACCGCGCGGGTCGTCCCGAACCCCCGCCAGCGGGTGCACGCCTCGGACAACAAGGTCGAGTCCGAGCGGGCCGCGTTCGCCCTCGACCTCGCCCGCGCCGGGCACCGGGTGGCCGTCGTGTCGTCCGGCGACCCCGGGGTGTTCGCGATGGCGTCGGCGGTCGTCGAGGTCGCGGCGGCCGACTACCCGGACGTCGCCGTGCGCGTCGTGCCCGGGGTGTCCGCGGCCCAGGCCGTCGCCGCCCGGGTCGGCGCACCCCTGGGCCACGACTACGCGATGATCTCGCTGTCCGACCGGCTCAAGCCCTGGGACGTCGTGGAGCGCCGGCTCGCCGCGGTGGCCGACGCGGACATGGCGGTCGCGATGTACAACCCGGCGTCGCGATCGCGCACCTGGCAGGTCGAGGCCGCCCGCGACCTGCTGCTCAAGTACCGCGACCCGTCGACGCCGGTGGTGATCGGGCGCGACGTCGACGGCCCCGAGGAGTCGGTGCGCGTGGTACGGCTCGCGGACCTGGACCCCGCCGAGGTCGACATGCGCACGCTGCTGATCATCGGCGCGTCGACTTCACGCTGGCCGGCGCCGGGCACGGTGTACACGCCGCGCCGCTACGGCTGATCACCCTCGAGCGGGATCCAGTTCCAGTCCTCGTCGGGCCGGTCGCGGGCGACGAGGCGTCCGCAGGTCGGGCAGAACAGCTCGTCGGCGGCCATGAACTCGTTGCCGGTGTCGTAGTTCGTCGCCACCCAGGCGTGCTGGAGCCCGCCCAGGCACAGCCAGCGCTCGTCCCCCTCGCTCATCGCCCGATCGTGTCAGGCGACCTGGGTGGCGTCGCGGATCCGTCGGGGCGCGTCTCCCGGACGTCGAACGAGAGGTCGGCGATCGAGGCGTGCAGCTCGGCGGCGCCGGCCTGCAGCGCCTCGGGCGACGCCCGGACGGTCGGTGTGGGCGGTCCACCCGAACAGCCCTGACGTCGGTATTTGCTTTCGTTAGCGTCAAGCGACGGATGGGCGGCGGGCATACTCGACGCGTGCGGCGCTTCCGCCGGTCGCCTCCGCGCCGGCCCCTCGACGCGGTCGAGCTCGCCGAGGCGGCGGCCCTCGGGGATCTCGTCGCGGTCGTGTGCGTCCTGACCCGCCTCTTCCCGATCGGCCCGCTCGGGACGGTGATCGCCGCGTTCCCGGCGGCGGTGCTGTCGGCGCGCCGTCCCGGCCGGGCAGGGCCGATCGGGGTGCTCGTCGCGGTCGTGGTCGCGTTCCTGGTCGGCGGCGTGGGTCCCGCGGGCGCCGCGGCGACGGCGGCGTCGCTGGGCTGGCTGCTGGGCGTCGGGACACGGCGCGGCTGGTCGACGGTGCGGACCGCGCTGACCGGCGTCGTCGCCCTCGCCCTACCGACCTCCGCGCTGGGCCTGGCGCTGCTCGCGGTGTTCGCCGAGTACCGCGAGCTCGTCCTCGACCAGCTGCGCACCTCGTGGGGCGGGCTGGCACGCCTGGTGCGGGGCGGCCTGCCCGAGTTCGTGGCCGCCGGCGACCGGGCGGTCCGCGCGATCACCGACTACTGGTGGATCTCCATCCCGGCGATGGCGGTCGTCGGCACGCTCATCGGTGTCGCGGTCGCGGCGCTGGTCCTGGCGCGACCGCTGCGCGCGGTGCAGCGGATGCTCCCCGCCGACCTCGCCGGCCGGCTACCGACGCGCCGCGGCGGCAACGACCCGGTCGCCCCGCTGCCGCTGCGCCTGCGCGACGTCGTGCTGCCCTCGGGGCCGCCGGTCGACCTCGACCTCGACGCCGGCACCTTCGCCGTCGTCACCGGGCCGAACGGGGCCGGGAAGTCGACGCTCGGCCGCGTGGTCGCGGGGCGCCCGCCCGTCGGGGGGACCGCCGAGCGGCCCGGGGACGCGGGGCTGGGCGTCGTCGGCGGCACGGGGATGGTCTTCCAGCGTCCCGACAGCCAGGTGCTCGGCGTGCGCGCCGCGGACGACCTGCGGTGGGGGCTACCGCCCGGCGACCCGGTGCCGGTCGCGGAGCTGCTCGCCCGCGTCGGGCTCGACGGCGCCGGCGACCGGGAGACCGCGACGCTCTCGGGCGGCGAGCTCCAGCGCCTGGCGGTCGCCGCGCTGCTCGCCCGGCGCCCGGCCGTCGTGGTCAGCGACGAGAGCACCGCGATGCTCGACCCCGAGGGACGCGCCGAGGTGACCGACCTGCTGCGCAGCCTCACGAAGACCGAAGGTGTCGCGGTCCTGCACATCACCCACCACGACCCCGGCGCCGCGGACGTCACCGTCGCGCTGCCCGGACCCGCTCTGCCGCCCGCGTCGGCGCCCGGGTCGTGGGGCCCGCCCCGACCGGCGGCGGGCGGGGCGTTGCGCCTGCGCGGGGTCGACGTCGTCCACGACGCCGGCACGCCCTGGCGCCGCCCCGTGCTGCGCGACGTGAATCTGCGCATCCCCGCCGGGCGCACGGTGCTGATCACCGGGCCGAACGGTGCCGGCAAGACGAGCCTCGCGTGGCTGCTCGCGGGGCTCGCGACGCCCGCGCGCGGGACCGTGACGCTCGACGGTGCGCCGCTGCGCAACGGGCGTGACGGGGCGCTGCTCGCGGTCCAGCACGCACGCCCGGCGCTGCTGCGCCCGACCGTCGGCGAGGAGGTCGAGGACGCCGCCGGCGTCGGCCCGCGCACCGCGGACACCACGCTCGCCGCGCTCGGGCTCGACCCGGCCGTGTACCGCGACCGCCCGGTCGACGAGCTCAGCGGCGGCGAGCAGCGCCGGGTCCTGCTCGCGGGCCTGCTCGGGGCGGGGCCGCGCGTGCTGGTGCTCGACGAACCCCTCGCGGGCCTCGACGCGGATGCCGCGACCGCCGTCCGCGAGGCCCTGCGCGCCGCCCGCGCGGCCGGCACCACGCTCGTGATCGTCACCCACGACACCGGCCCGGTGGCCGACCTCGCCGACGCCGTCCTGCGGGTCGAGGACGGGCTGGTCCAGGGGCCGGCCGAGTGGGTGTCCGCGTCGGCTCCCGACGGCCCGGAGCGGCGGGCCCGCGGCGCCCTCGGGGCGGTGCGCACCCTGCCCGGTCCGTCGCCGCTGCACCGCGCCTGGGCGGGGACGAAGATCGCGGCGCTGGTGGCCCTGGCCGGGGCCCTGTTCGTCGACCCGACGTGGCCGACGCTGGCCGCGGCGACCGCGGTGCTGCTGGTCGGGGCGGTCGCGGCCCGGCTACCGCGGGGCGCCGTGCCGCGCCCGCCGCGCTGGCTGTTGCTCTGGGTGCCCGCGATCATCCTGTCGACGATCAGCGCGCGCCCGCCCCTGCTCGACGTGCTCGGCACCGAGCTGAGCCTCGGCGGGCTCGAACGGGTCGTGCTGTTCCTCGCGACCACGCTGGTCTCGCTGCTCGGGGCGGCGCTGCTCGTCGCGACGACCCCGCTGGGCGCGTTCCCGCCGCTGCTGGAGCGCGTGGTCCGCGTCGGGCGGCGCCTGCGCGTGCCGCTGCGGACCCCGGCGACGGGGATCGCGCTGGGCCTGCGCCTGGTGCCGCTGCTCCTCGCCGAGGGCCGCACCGCCTGGCTCCTGCTCGGCCAGCGCCGACCCGTGGGGCGCGCGACCGTCCCCGCCCGCGAGCAGCTCCGCCAGGGTGTGCGGACCGCGATGCTCGCGTGCGCCATGGCCGCGCGCCGGGCCGCGGAGACGGGCGAGGCGATCACGGCCCGCGGCGGGCTCGGCGCCATCGCCGGCCCCGACCAACGCCCCGGACCCCGCGACCTCGTCCTGCTCCTCACCGTCGCCGCGATCCTCGCGGTCGGCCTGGCCTTCTAGCGATGTCAGCGACGTGGCGCTCGAAGTGCGGCGAGCACCTCGTCGACCGACTCCACGGCGTCGACACCGTCCGGGAGCGGCGGGCGGTCCACGAGCAGGACCGGCACCGACCGCTCCCGTGCCGCGACGAGCTTCGCCTCCGTGGCGCCGCCCGAGTCCTTGGCGACCACGACGGTGATGCTGTGGCGGTCGAGCAGGGCGCGCTCGTCCTCGAGGGCGAACGGCCCGCGGGCGAGCACGAGCTCGCCGCGGGCGGGCAGCACGGCGGGCGTCTCGATCGCCCGCACGAGGAACCACGCGTCGACGTCGACGAACGCCTCGACGCCCTGGCGGCCGGTGGCCAGGAGGACCCGGGAGCCGGGGGTGATGGCGTCGGCGGCGGACGCGAGCGACGGCACCCGGGTCCACCGGTCCCCCGGCCCGGCGGTCCAGCCCGGCCGGCGCAGCACGAGCAGCCGCGTCCGGGTGCGCGCCGCGGCGGCCGCCGCGTGCTCGGTCATCGTCGCCGCGAACGGATGGGTCGCGTCGACGAGCACGTCGACGTCGCCCAGCCCCGCGGCCAGCCCGTCGACGCCCCCGAAGCCGCCGGTGCGCACGTCGCCGTCCGGCAGCCGCGGGCGTCGCGTGCGGCCGGCGAGCGAGGTCGTCACCCGGTCCCCCCGCGCCGTGAGCCGAGAAGCGAGCTCGCGCGCCTCCGCCGTGCCGCCGAGCACGAGGACCCGGCGCGTCACCCCGCACCGTTCCGGCGAAGGGTTCCCCTCGCCCGTCTCTCCGACCGCAGGGTCCCCTCGGTCGGAACCACCACGGTGCTCACGACCGGGCGCGCAGCGCGGAGTACAGATGCGAGTCGCAGCCCTCGGCCACACCGACGACGGGCCCCACGACGATCACCGCGGTGCGCTTCACGCCGGCCTCCTCGACGCGGGAGGCGATGTCGGCGAGCGTGCCCCGCAGGACCACCTCGTCGTCACGCGACGCGCGCGCCACCACCGCCACCGGCTCGGACGCCGGCCGGTGCCGCCGGAGCGCCTCCACCACCGACGCGCAGCGCTGCACGGCCAGGTGCAGGACGAGCGTCCCGCCGGCCGCGGCCCAGACGTCGAGCGACTCCCCCTCCGGCATCGGCGTCGCGTTCGCGGCGTCGCGCGTGAGCACCACCGACTGCCCGACGCCCGGGACGGTCAGCTCGGTGCGCAGCGCCGCCGCGGCCGCCGCGAAGGCCGGGACGCCGGGCACGATCTCCCAGGGCACACCGGCGGCGTCCAGGCGCCGGGTCTGCTCGGCGACCGCGGAGAACACCGCCGGGTCACCCGAGCACAGCCGCGCGACGTCGTGGCCGTCCTCGTGGGCCTCCACCAGCGACGCGGTGATCTCGTCGAGCGTCATGCGCGCGGTGTCGACCTTGCGGGCGTGCGGCGGGCACTGGCCCAGCAGCTCCTCGGGCACGAGCGAGCCGGCGTAGAGGCAGACGGGGCTGGTCGCGAGCGCCCGCAGCCCGCGCACCGTGATGAGGTCGGGGGCGCCGGGTCCGGCGCCGACGAAACGGACGGTCACACGGCCTCCTTTCGACCCACGAGCTGCGTGACGCCGGCCAGCGCCCGCCAGCCACCGAACCGTCCGACCGGCGCGACGCGCTCGACGCCGATGCGGCGCAGCGCCCCGCCGTGCTCGGCGCGGAACGCGACGAGCGCGGCCTCGCCCTCGACGGTGACGGTGTTGACGACGAGCCGCCCGCCGGGGCGCAACGCCTCCCACACGGCCACGAGCATGCCGGGCGCCGAGGCCCCGCCGCCGACGAACACGGCGTCCGGGGCCTCGAGCCCGCCGAGCGCCTCCGGCGCCCGCCCGACCACCACGCGCAGACCGGGCACACCCAGCGCCGAGGCGTTCTCCCGGATGCGCGCCGCGCGGTCCTCCCGGACCTCGACGCTGACGGCCCGGCATCCCGCGTGGTGGCGCATCCACTCGATCCCGATGCTGCCCGCGCCGCCGCCGACGTCCCACAGGAGCGCCCCCGGAACCGGGCGCAGCGCGGACACCGAGAGCGCCCGCACCTCGGCCTTGGTCAGCTGACCGTCGTGGGCGTAGGCGTCGTCGGGCAGGCCGGGGGCGCGTCCCAGCAGTTCGTCCTCCGGCGTCGACGGGCAGGCGACAGCCACCACGGCGAGCGGGTCACCGCCGGGACGGGTCCACGACGAGGCCCGCCCGTCCACCCGGCTCTCCTCCGGCGCGCCGAGCGAGCCCAGCACGGTCAGCTCCGCGTCGCCGTATCCCCAGGTGGTCAACGCTTCCGCCAGCGCCGCCGGGGTGTCGCCGTCGGGGACCAGCACCAGCAGGCGCCGCCGCGGAGCCAGCGCCGCGCGCACCGCGGCGAGTGGGCGCCCGACCGTCGAGAGCACCTCGACGTCCTGCGCGGCCCAGCCCAGGCGGGCGCAGGCGAGCGCCGCCGAGGAGGGCGCGGGCAGCACCGTCGCCGACGGGTCGCGCGAGAGCACCGCCGACCCGATCCCGTAGAACGTCGGGTCGCCGCTGGCCAGGACCGCGAGCTCGCGGTCGGCGTGCTCGGCGAGCAGGCCGGGCAGCGCCGGCACCAGGGGCGTGGGCCACGTGACCTGCTCGGCGGACAACGACGGCAGCAGCGCGAGCTGCCGTGGTGCGCCGAGCACGACGTCGGCCTTCTCGAGCGCCCGGCGGGCGGGCTCACCCAGCCCGGGCCATCCGTCGGCGCCGATGCCGACCACGGTCACGCTCACCGCGCCACCTCATCACGCGGACACCGATCCGTCGCCGGGAGACTCGTCACCCGCCGGGGGCGTAGCGCAGGCCGGTCACGGTCAGCACGACCTTGTCGCGGTCGTCGCGCAGCACCGCGCGACCGGTGCGCAGGCGGCGTCCGCCGTGCTCGACCTCGGTGGTGACGTGCACGGTGCGCCCGTCGGCAGGCACGGCACGCAGGAACGTCGCGGTCGCCTCGTCCACGGGGCCGCCCAGCACGGCGGCGAGCGCGGCCGCGGGCAGCGACGCGAGCACCCCGCCCTGCACCACCTCGGCGGTGTTCACGGCCACCGGGTCGGGCGCGGTCCCGTCGCGCACGAGGGCGTGCGGCGTGCGCGGCTCCGAGGGCCACGGCGAGGACTCGGCCGTCCGGTAGTCGCCGGCGACGTCGTCGGCGAGGATCGCGTTGCGTCCGGTCGCGCGGGCCACCGTCCGCCCGGCGTCATCGGTGATCACGGCGGTGCTCAGCGCGACGTCGGGACCGCGCTCGTCGAGGCACCCGGTCGCGTGCAGGGTGCCGGCGACGTCGTCGCGGGTGACGACGTGCAACGTCAGGCGCAGCGTCGTGATCCGCTCCCCCGCCGCCAGCGTGCCGGTGACGGCGAGCCCGGAGACGAAGTCGGCGAGCAGCCACAGCGCAGCGTCGAGACCGTCGGCGGGCGCGGGGAGCACGGCGTCCGCACGGCCCGGCTCGATCGCGTCCAGCCGCGCGTGGACCGCGGCGTGCACCGGCGCGACCGGGACGTCGCCGGCGACGCAGCGCCGCAGGATCTGCAGCGGCGCCTCGCTGGTCGTGCCCGCGGCGCTCAGGACCGCGCGCCGGAACGGATGCGCGGGGTGACCCCGGTGAGCTCGGCCGCGAGGTCCCACAGGGCGGCCTGGGTCTCGCGGTCGTGCGACGCGACGGTCGAGCCGACCGGCACCGGCGGGCCGGAGATCTCCTGGAACCCGCTCGGGCCCACGAAGGTGCCGCCCGGCAGGTCGGGCACGGTCGCCGCGTACAGCGTGGGCTGCGCACCCATCGACGGACCCTGCGCGATGACCTTGTTGAGCACGCTCATGCCGAGGTCCTGGATCGACTCGGTGCGGCTCTGCAGGTTGGTGGCGCTGTATCCGGGATGCGCGGCCATCGAGCGCAGCGGCGAGCCGGCGGCGACGAACCGGTGCTCGAGCTCGTAGGCGAACATGAGGTCGGCGAGCTTGGACTGCCCGTAGGCGAGCCAGCGCTGATAGCGGCGGCGGCGCCAGTTGAGGTCCGACAGATCGATGCGGCCGATCCGGTGGACGGCGCTCGAGAGCGTCACGACGCGGTCGGTGACGACGTCGAGCAGCAGGCCGGTCAGGGCGAAGTGGCCGAGGAAGTTCGTGCCGATCTGCATCTCGAAGCCGTCGACGGTGCGCCGCTCCGGGATCGCCATCAGCCCGGCGTTGTTGACCAGCACGTCGACGGGGCCGTCGAGGTCGGCGACGAACGCGCGCACCGAGGCGAGGTCGGCGAGGTCGAGCCGGCGCACCTCGGTGCGGCCACGGACAGGCTCGACGGGTCCGGCTCCCGTGTCGGCGTGCTCCCCTGATCGTTGCGCGTCCTGCCGGCAGATCTCCGCGGCGGCCGCGGCGCCCTTCTCCGTGTCGCGCACGGCGAGCACGACCCGGGCGCCCGCGCGCACCAGGTCCCGGGCGGCCTCGAGGCCGATCCCGGAGTTGGCGCCGGTGACGACGAAAGTACGTCCTGACTGGTCACCGATGTCGGCAGGAGTCCACGCAGTCATGTCGCTCCGGTGCCCGGCGCTCCCCTGATCCAAACGGTGGCCGCGGTCTCGCGCATCCGCGCGACGTGAGCGGCGTTCCCGGCTGTGGCCGGAGCATCACCCAGGTGGGTAGGTCAGGCGGCGGGCGAGGCGCTCGAAGGGTCCGCGGTGGCCGGCGCGGGCGAGCAGGCCGGCGACGAGCACGCCGACCAGCCACGTCGCCAGCCCGACGAGCGTCGCCGTCACCAGCGACGCGCTCGCCCCCAGCCCGCCGGCCCAGTTCGCGAACACCGCCACGAACACGACCGACTGCGACAGATACAGCGTCATCGACCACGTCCCGGCGGCCGCGAGCAGACCCCGCCCCGGCCACCGCACGCTCCCCAGCAGCCCCATGAGACCCAGCAGCCCGAGCGCGCCCGCGTAGCCGCCCGCGGCGTGCGCGGCGGCGACCGCACCGCCGACCGCGCCCGTCGGCGCCCACACCCCGACGACGGCCAGGGCGAGCGGCAGGCCCAGTGCGACCCCGGCGACCAGCCCACCGACCGCCCACACCGCGAGCCGCCGCCGGTGCGCCGCGGGCTCGTCGAGCGTGCGCGTGCGCCCGATGACGACGCCGACGAGCACCGCCGGCGCCGTGAGCAACGCGGAGAACAGCGTCGTCGCGAGCCACTCCTGCGGGTGCCCGGCCAGGAACGCGCCGAGGGTCGGCGCCGCGATCGACGGGACCGTCGGAACCCCCTGCGGGCCGGCCGCCCCCGACGCGAGCAGCACCCCGAACGCGCCGACCGCCCCGGACACCGCCAGCAGACCCCGCGACGACGACGAGACCGCGCCGGCCACCGCCGGCGCCATCAGCACGATCACCAGCCCGTAGGCGCCGAGGATGTCGCCGGGGAACAGCAGCAGCCCGTGCAACGCCCCGACCCCGATCAGCGCGATCCCGCGCCGGCGCACCACCGACTCGGGCGCCCGCTCGGCCAGCCGCGCCACGCCGTACCCGACCAGGGCGGCGAACAGCGGGAAGACACGCCCGTCCACGAGCACCATCTGTGCCACCGCGACGACGGCGTCGGCACCCGTGAGCCCCGACGGGTAGCCGCGGTAGCCGATGGGCCGGTCGACCAGGTAGAGGTGCGCGTTCGCCACCGCGATCAGCGCCAGCAGCAGGCCCCGCGCGAGGTCGGGGGTGATCGTCCGTGTGCCGAGCCGGGTCGGTCCGGTCACCCGGGAACCTCCTGCCGTCCTCCGTGCCGCCGCTCGGCGGCGGCGTGAGGATGACACGATGGTTCGGTGCACCTCACCGAGCCCCCGGACGGCACGACGGAGGACGCCGCTCGTCTCGGGCAGCGCCATCGCGCGCTGAACGAGAACCACGGTGTGTGCGACGCGATCGCCGCCCTGCCGAGCGGGGAGACGATGCACGCGTGGGTCACGCGGTTCGCGCTGCTCGCCGACCCGACCCGCCTGACGCTGCTGCTCTGCATCCACGCGGCGGGCGAGATCTGTGTGTCCGACCTCGCCGTGGCCGCCGGGCTCAAGGACACGACGACCTCCCAGGCGTTGCGGCTGCTGCGCGCGCAGGGGCTCGTCGCCACGCAGCGCGCGGGCCGGGTCGTGCGCTACCGGCTGGCCGACGAGACCGTGCACGCCCTGCTGCACGAGGTCGTCGGGCACCCGGTCAGGCTCTGAACAGCTCCCCGAGGATCTCGGTGAGCCGGCGCGCCTCGATGAGGAACGCGTCGTGGCCGTACGGCGACTCGATGCGCCACACCTCGCCCGCGCCCGGGATGAGGGCGGCGAGCTCCTCCTGCTGGTGCAGCGGGTAGAGGCGGTCCGACACCGACCCGGCGACGACGGTGCGAGCGGTGACGCCCGCCAGCACCTCGGCGAGCGGCCCCCGCCCGCGGGCGACGTCGTGGCCGTTCATGGCCCGGGTGAGCTCGACGTAGCTGCCGGCGTCGAAACGGTGCACGAGCTTCTCGGCGTGGTGGTCGAGGTAGCTCTCCATGGCGAAGCGGCCGTGGGCCTCCGGGTCCTCGCCCGGCTGCGGCCGGCGCGCGAAGCGGGTGTCGTACTCCTCGGCGGTCCGGTACGTGTTGTGCGCGATCCGCCGCGCGACACCCAGCCCGCGGTGCGGGCCCTCGCCGCGGGGCCGGTCGTGGTAGTCGCCGCCGTGCCAGCCGGCGTCCTCGCGGATCGCCGCGATCTGCGGGGACGCCCACGCGATCTGGTCCGCCGACGCCGCCGCGGGCGAGCACAGCAGCAGCAGCCGCTCCACCCGCGACGGGTACATGACCGCCCACTCGAGCGCGCGCATGCCGCCCATGGATCCGCCGAGCACCGCGGCCCACGATCCGATGCCGAGCGCGTCGGCGACCTTCTGCTCGACGACGACCTGGTCGCGCACCGTCGTGCGCGGGAACCGCGACCCCCACGGACGCCCGTCCGGCGCGGGTGACGACGGCCCGGTGGTGCCCTGGCACCCGCCCAGCACGTTGGGGGCGACGACGAACCAGCGGTCGGTGTCGACGGTCTGCCCCGGGCCGATCAGCCCCGACCACCAGCCCGGTGTCGGGTGCCCGACGCCGGCCTCGCCGGTGACGTGGCTGTCGCCGGTGAGCGCGTGCAGCACGAGCACGGCGTTGGTGCCGTCGAAGCGGCCCCACGTCTCGTAGGCGACGCGCACGTCCGGGATCGACTCGCCGCTCTCGAGGGCCACGGCGCCGACGTCGACGAAACGCCGGTCGCCGACCGGGTCTCCCTCCCGCCACGCACCGGTGGCGGGAGGGAGGACGGACACGGTCGTCACTCCGAGGCTGACTTGGACGCGGTGAAGCCCGCCTCGAGGTCGGCCTTGAGATCCTCGATGTTCTCGATCCCCACGGCCAGGCGCACGAGACCCGGCGTGACGCCCGCGGACGCCTGCTCGGGCTCCGAGAGCTGGCTGTGGGTGGTCGACGCCGGGTGGGCGATGAGGCTGCGGACGTCGCCGATGTTCACCAGCTGCGAGTGCAGGCTGGTGCCGTCGACGAACGCGCGGCCCGCCTCGACACCGCCCCGGAGATCGAAGGAGACGATCGCGCCGACGCCCTTGGGCAGGTACTTCTTCGCGGCCTCGTACCAGGGGCTCGACGGCAGGCCGGCGTAGTAGACGCGCTCGACCTCGTCGCGCTGCTCGAGCCACTCGGCCAGGGCCTCGGCGTTCTGCACGTGGCGCTCGATGCGCAGTGACAGCGTCTCGATGCCCTGGATGATCAGGAAGGCGTTGAACGGGCTGATCGCCGCACCGGTGTCGCGCAGCAGCTGGACGCGCAGCTTGGCGGCGTACGCGCCCGGGCCGAGCGCCTCCCAGTACCGGAGGCCGTTGTAGCTCGGGTCGGGCTCGGTGAAGCCGGGGAAGCGGTCGCCGTGGGCACCGAAGTCGAAGGTGCCGCCGTCGACGACGAGCCCGGCGATCGTGGTGCCGTGCCCGCCGAGGTACTTGGTCGCCGAGTGGATGACGATGTCGGCGCCGTGCTCGATCGGGCGCAGCAGGTACGGGGTCGGCACCGTGTTGTCGACGACCAGCGGCACGCCGCTCGCGTGCGCGACCCCGGCGACCCCGGCCACGTCGAGGACGTTGGAGCCCGGGTTGGCGATCGTCTCGGCGAAGAACAGCTTGGTGTTCGGGCGCACGGCGTTGCGCCACTGCTCGAGGTCGTCCTGGTCGGACACGAACGAGACCTCGACGCCCAGCTTCGGCAGCGTGTAGTGGAACAGGTTGTACGTGCCGCCGTAGAGGCTCGGGCTGGACACGAAGTGGTCGCCGGCCTGGGCGATGTTGAGGATCGCGGCCGTGGTGGCCGCGCTGCCGCTAGCGAAGGCCAGCGCCGCGACCCCGCCCTCGAGCGCGGCGACGCGCTGCTCGAGGACGTCCTGCGTCGGATTCATGATCCGGGTGTAGATGTTGCCCGGCTCCGCGAGGCTGAACAGGTCGGCGCCGTGCTGGGTGTCGCGGAAGACGTAGGACGTCGTCTGGTAGATCGGCGTGGCCCGCGCGCCCGTGGCGGGGTCGGGGGCCGCGCCCGCGTGGACCTGCTGGGTCTCGAACGACCAGCCGGCGCTCGCGTCCGTCATGAGGTGCTCAACTCCATCGTCGATGTGTCGGGGATCGTGCTCGTCCGGCGGGGCGCCACCCCTCAGCGACACCACTCGTCGAAGGCGTCGACGCGACGACTCGGCCAGAACCCTTCGAGATCAACTCGCACCACGCCGATGATCCTCCCGTCTGCGCCACGGGGGGCACAACCGGACCCGTCGGCTGCGTCACCGCCGTGGCGTCCGGCCACCGCGACTGGCAGCCTGCCGAGTGTCGAGGGCGTCGGCGTGCGAGCGATGCGGCATGGCTGGCGTCAGACGCCAGGATCGCCACATCCTCGCTGCTGCGACACGCGGCCGAGCCTGCCGAAGGAGCCGGTGGCGAGGTGGTCGTCGCGTCGCCGGAGTCGGCGTTCTCGCGAGAGGCACGGTCGGCAGGCGGTTGCCGCTGTCGATCATGCGCAGCGTGCCTGTGGCGACTCGGCGACTCGGCGACCCGGCGACGGCGGCGGGGATCCCGCCGGCGCGGTGCCACCCGAGGCCGCCGGACCGCCGGATCGCGCTCCCCGTCCCGGACCTGACGCCCGGCGGGTCGCTGATGAGGACGTGACTCGCTTCGGCGCAACGACGTTGCCCGAACGGCGCTCGAAGTTGCTCCGGGGAGCAGGGTGGTGCCGGGCGTCGCCCGCTGCGCTCACCAGGCCAGCGCGCAGGCCCGACCGGGTGTCTCGGTCCTGCTCCACGCTCCTGCGCGATTGCGGTGCGTGACACTGATCGTATGACCGGCGAGTCGTTGCGCCTGGAGTTCCGGCGCCAGGTGCGCGAGCGGGTCCTCACGACCGCCCACGAGCACACCGTCGAGCGCGGCTGGGAACGGGTGCGCGTCGGCGAGGTGGCGGTCGACTCCGGGGTCTCGCGACCGACGCTGTACCGGGAGTTCGGCAACAAGGACGGCCTCGGCGAGGCGCTGATGACGCGCGAGGCGGAACAGTTCTTCACCGCGATCGGCGAGGCGCTCGCCGAGCACGACGACGTCGGCGACGCGATGGCCGCGGCGACGCGCGTGACCCTGCAGGAGGCCGCCGGGAACCCGCTCCTGCGCGCCGTCCTCACGGGGAGTCGATCGGGTGACGCCGGGCTGCTGCCGTTCCTCACCTCGCGATCCGAATCGATCCGGGAGTCCGCCCGCTCCCTCCTCGCCGCCTGGCTCGTGCAGCGGCGCCCGGAGCTCCTGCCGACCCTGGTCGAGGAGACCGTCGACGCCGTGGTGCGCCTGGTCATCTCCCATGTCGTGGCGCCGTCGCTCGACCCCGTCGACGTCGGCCTGCGCGTCAACCACCTCGTCACCGCACTACTCCGAACGCCAAACTGAGACAAAAATTCGGTCTTGTTTCTGAACGGGTCACACCCGCACACTCTGATGCGAGCCATCGCGTCGAGGGAGACAGGCCCCATGAGTACGACCGACGTCACCACCGAAGAGCCCGCCGACGGTGCACCCCAGCGCCCGTGGCGCGACCGCAAGCGCTACCTCTGGCCCCTGGCCACCGTCATGCCGGCCATGCCGTTCCTGGGCGCCGGGCTGACCGCCGCCACGGGATGGGCCGGCTGGTGGTGGGTCGGGCCGATGATCCTGTTCGTCGTGCTCCCGGCCCTGGACCTGATCTTCGGCGCCACCGACGACAACCCGCCGGAGTCCGAGCGCGAGCGCCTCGAGGCCGACCGCTACTACCGCTGGGTCACCTACCTGTTCCTGCCGATCCAGTACGCGAGCCTCGTGTTCTGCTGCTGGGTGTGGGCCACGTGGGACCTGCCCTGGCACGCCGACCTCGGGCTCGCGCTGACGATGGGCGTCGTCTCGGGCGTGGCCATCAACACGGCCCACGAGCTGGGCCACAAGCGCGAGGACGTCGAGCGCTGGCTCTCGAGGATCGCGCTGGCAAGCTCCGCGTACGGGCACTTCTACGTCGAGCACAACCGCGGGCACCACGTCCGCGTCGCCACCCCGGAGGACCCGGCGAGCTCGCGGCTCGGCGAGGGCTTCTGGACGTTCCTGCCGCGCACGGTGTGGGGCAGCCTGCGCTCGTCGTGGCACCTGGAGAACAAGCGCCGCGCGAAGGGCCGCCACACCCCGCTCGACCACGAGATCCTCGTGGCCTGGGCGATGACGGTCGTGCTGTTCGTGACGCTCGTGGCCGTGTTCGGCTGGGTCGTGCTGCCGTGGCTCGTGCTGCAGGCGGTGGTCGGGTTCTCGCTGCTCGAGGTCGTCAACTACGTGGAGCACTACGGCCTGAAGCGGGCCAAGCGGGACGACGGGCGCTACGAGCGCACCGACCCGCGCCACAGCTGGAACGCCGACCACACCGTGTCGAACCTGCTGCTCTACCAGCTGCAACGCCACTCCGACCACCACGCCAACCCGCTGCGCCGCTACCAGACCCTGCGGCACTTCGAGGAGTCGCCGCAGCTGCCCAGCGGCTACGGCTCCATGATCGTCGTGGCCCTCTTCCCGCCGATCTGGCGGGCGATGATGGACCGCAAGGTGCTCGCCCACTACGACGGCGACGTCACGCTGGCGAACATCCACCCGCGCACGCGTGAGCGCTACCTCACCCGCTACGCGCGGACATAGAGCGGACATAGAACGACCCACGCGGGCGTTGGGTCTCCCCGTGAGCACCCCCGCCGACGCCCTCGACCCCGTCCGCCGCGGCCGGCTGTTCGCCGCGGTGGCCGGGGTCGTCGTGCTCTTCCTGGCCGCCTCGAGCGTCCCGTCCCCGCTCTACGTCGTCTACCAGGCGGAATGGGGCTTCTCGGCCTCCACGCTGACGATCGTGTTCGCGGTCTACGTGCTGTTCCTGCTGGCCTCGCTGCTGGTGGTCGGCGGGCTCTCCGACCACGTCGGGCGACGCCCGGTGCTGGCCACCGCGCTGGCGTTGCAGACGGTGGCCGTGGTCCTGTTCCTCGTGGCGTCGAACGTGACGATGCTGCTCGTGGCGCGCGCGGTGCAGGGCGCGGCCACCGGGGCGGCGATCACGGCGATGGCCGCGACGCTCGTCGACCTCCACCCGCGGCGCGCGGGCCTCGCGAACGCCGCCACCCCGCTGGTCGGTCTCGCGCTCGGCGCGCTGGGCTGCGGGCTGCTCGTCGAGTACGCGCCGGCGCCCACGCGGCTGGTCTGGATCGTGCTGCTCGCGGGGTTCGCCGGCGTGGCGGTGGTGCTCGCCGTCCTGCCCGAGACCGCCCCGCGACGCGCCGGCGCTCTCGCCTCCCTGCGCCCCCGCCTGCGCATCCCCGCCGGCCTGCGCGCCGACGTCCTGGCGATCACCCCCGTGCTCGCGGCGAGCTGGGCGCTCGGCGGCCTCTACCTCTCTCTCGGCCCGTCGGTGGCCGCCGAGCTCCTCGGCCTGCAGAGCCACCTCGTCGGCGGCGTCGTCGTGACCCTGCTCTGCGGGGTCGGCGCGCTGACCGCGGTGACGGTCTTCCGCCGCTCCCCCGAGTCGCTGCTCGCCCCGGCCGGCGGGCTGCTCGCCGTCGGCACCCTGATCACACTCGCGGGACTGGCGCTCGGCTCGCCGCTCGGGACGGCGGCGGGCACGGTGGTCGCCGGCCTCGGGTTCGGGTCGGCGTCGCTGGCCTGTTTCGGCACGCTCGCCCGCATCGCGGCGCCGGAGACCCGCGGCGAGCTGATGGCCGTCGCCTACACGATCGCCTACCTGGCGTTCAGCGTGCCGGCCGTCGTCGCGGGGTTCGTGACCGTCCGGGTCGGTCTGCGCCCGGTCGCCGAGGGGTACGGACTGGTCGTCGTGGCCCTGGGCCTGACCGCGGTCGTGGCACGCGCCCTCGTCGTCCGGGCCCGGCGCAGCGCGACGCGGGAGTGTGTCGAGGCCTGACGGCCGGATACCCACCCCACGAACGATCATCTCTCGAGAGGACGACCGATGCCGAAACCCCCGCTCCCCGACGAGGTCCAGCAGCTCCTGGCCCGCCCCAACCCCAGCGTCGTCGTGTCGGTGCGCCCCGACGGGCAGCCGGTCTCGGTCGCGACCTGGTACCTGTGGGAGAACGGCCGGGTGCTGGTCAACATGGACAACGCGCGCAAGCGTGTCGAGTACCTCAAGAACGACCCGCGCGTCTCGATCACCGTCCTCGCCGAGGACGACTGGTACACCCACGTCAGCATGCAGGGCCACGTGGTCGAGTGGGCCGACGACCCGGACCTCGCCGACATCGACCGCCTCTCCCGTCACTACACCGGCAACCCCTACCCGGTGCGTGACCGGGCACGCGTCAGCGCGTGGGTCGAGGTCGACCGTTGGCACGGATGGGGCAGCGCGAAGGCCACGGACAACCCCGACAACGTGGGGTGATCCCGGCCGTGGCCGTCCTTTCCGGGCGCCGTCCGGTGTGCCTCCATCGCCCGATCGGCACGCGACCTCGCGTGGTTAGGGTTGCCTGGGTCGGGTGGGGTGAACGCTCCCACCCGCACCCAGCCGCGTCGCGTCGGAGGTTGTGAGTGACCCTCGCCCGTGGGCCCTGGACGGGTCCCGTTGGTGACCGCACGAGTCTCGAGCCCGTCCACGAGTCGGTCCTCGACACGGTCGGCACGACGCCCCTCGTCGCGCTCGGGAGGATGTTCCCGCTGCCCGGGGTGCAGGTGCTCGCCAAGCTCGAGCTGATGAACCCGGGCGGCAGCATGAAGGACCGCTCCGCGCGCTACATCGTCGACAGCGGCCTCGCGGACGGGTCGATCCCGCCGGGCAGCCGCCTGGTCGAGTCGAGCTCCGGCAACTTCGGGGTCGCCGTCGCGATGGTCGCCCGCCTGCACGGGCTGGCGTTCACCTGCGTCGTCGACCCCCACGCGAGCCCCGCCAACGTCGCGATCATGCGCGGTCTCGGGGCGGACGTGGACACGGTGGACGAGCCCGACGAGGCCGGCGGCTACCTGCACGCGCGGCTGGCCCGCGTGCACGAGATCCTCGCGACCACGCCCGACACCGTGTGGATCAACCAGTACGCCAACGACCGGAACTGGCTCGCGCACTATCACGGCACCGGCAGCGAGCTCGCCGAGGCGCTGATCGTCCCGCCGACGCACCTCGTCGGCGCGGTGTCGACCACCGGCAGCCTGCTGGGGTGTGCGCGACGGCTGCGCGAGGTGTGCGACCCGCTCGAGGTCGTCGCCGCCGACGCCGTCGGCTCGGTGATCTTCGGCGGTCCCGGCGGGCGGCGCGAGCTGCCGGGGCTCGGGTCGAGCCGGGTGCCCGAGCTGCACTCCCCGGACGAGATCGACCGCGTCGAGCAGGTGGACGACGCGACCGCCGCCGAGGCGTGCCGGGAGCTGCTGGCCACCGAGGCGATCTTCGCGGGCGGGTCGACCGGCGCGGTGGTCACCGCCGTGCGCCGCGTCGTCCGCGACGTCACCCCGCCCGCGCGGATCGTCGCGATCTTCCCCGACCGCGGGGACCGCTACCTCGACCGCGTGTGGGACGACACGTGGCTCGACCGGGCGCGGGCCCGACGCCTGGCCACCCCGTGACGGCCACCCCGTGACGACCGCCGAGACCCTCGTCCTCCGGGACCTGCTCGACGCCGCGGTCGCCGAGGACGTCGCGGGGCTGGCGTCGGTGTCCCTCGGCCCGGGTCCCGAGGGACGCCCCGGCACCTGGGTGCGCCTGCTGCTGCCCGACGGGAGGTGCCTGGCCTGGTGCGCGCGGCCGGGCGGGGTCCTCCAGCGCACGCGCTACGCCGACGGGCCGGTGCTGGTGGGGCCGGCGCCGGCGGGGACGGCGCTGCGCGAGACGACCGACCCCGCCGCGGTGCTGCGACTGCTCGCCCCCGAGGCGCCGTGCCTGGAGGTGGTCGCGCGGGATGTCACGACGGCCGTGTCGCACGTCGTCCGGCCCGGTGGGTCGGGCGAGGAGCGCGCCGCCGCCCGCGGCCGCCCGTTCCATCCCACCGCGCGGGCCGTCGGTGGGTGGACGCGCGAGGACCTCGGCCGGTGGGGACCGGGCCGGTCGGTGCCGCTGGACTGGGTGGGGGTGCGGCGCGACCACCTGCGGCACGGGCGCCTCCCTCTCGAGGTGGTCGAGGCCCCGCAGGCTCCCGACGGCTACCGGGCCCTGCCCGTCCACCCGTTCGACCGCGAGCACGTGCTGCCCGTCGCGTTCGCCCGGGAGCTCGCCGACGGGGTCGTCGTACCGCTGGCCCGTGGCGTCGGCGCGGGCGTGGCGACGGCGTCGCTGCGCACCCTCGACCTCGGCGACGGGCGGCACCTCAAGCTCCCGTTGGGGGTGACGACGCTCGGGTCGGCACGATTGCTCGGTGCGCGCTCGCTGGACCACGGACAGCGCGGCGAGCAGGTCCTGCGTCGGGTGCTCGCCGCCGACCCGGAGCTGGCCGCGCGCGTGGACGTCGCCGACGAGACGGCGTGGTCGGGGTTCGCGGCACCCGACGGCCGCGACGAGTTCCACGACCGTCCCGGGCACCTGGCCGCTCTGGTGCGCCGGTTGCCGGCGTGTGCCGGCTCGACCCGGGTGCCGCTGGCGGCGCTCGCGTACCGCGGCGGATCCGACGCGCTGTTCGACGCCGTCGTCGAGGCCGCCGTCGAGACCGGCATCGGGTTCCTGCGCCACGGCGTCCTGCCGGAGATGCACGGACAGAACGTGCTGCTCGACCTCGACGGCGACCGGGTGGTGCGCGTCGTGCTGCGCGACCACGACGCCGTGCGCGTGCACCCCCGCTGGCTGTCGGTGCCGGACCCCGCCTACCGGCTCGCGCCCGGCGGGACGCAGTCGCTGCGGCTCGACACTCCCGACGCGCTGATCGGCTTCTTCGCGACGTTGGCCGTCGAGGTGGGCCTCGGCGGGGTGGTCGACGCGCAGGTGCGCACGACGGGCCATCCCGAGACGCACTGGTGGGCGGCGATCCGCCGGGCGATCGTGCGGGCGGTCGAGGGGACGCGCAGCCCGGTCGTGCGCAGCACACTGCACGCCGTGCTGCTCGACGCCGACACCTGGCCCTACCGCTCGGTCCTGCGCCCGCTGCTGGAGCGCGGACCGTCGCGGGGCACGAGCATGCCGGCGGGGGTCGTGCGGGTGCCGAATCCGTTGCGGGCGGTGCGGTGAACCTCGTCGCCGACGCGCTGGCGACCGCCGAGCCGGTGCGCGAACGGGTGCTGACGCAGCTCGTCGAATCGCTGGTGCTCGAGGACGCGCTCGACGTCGTCGGCGACGGCGGGCCCGGGACGCACTCGGGGCCGTTCGCACTGCGGTTCGTGCGGACGCCGTCGTTCGGGCGGGTGCGGTTGACGGCGGCGGTGACGCGTTCCGGCGCGCCGGTCTCGCCGGGCGAGTTCCTGGCCGACGCCCCGATCCGCGCCGACCCGGAGTGCCGCGCGCGGCTGGGCCGGGAGCTCGCGGCGACCGTCCTCGGCGACGCCCTGGCCGCGCAGGCGCGTCCCGGCGGGCCGCTGGACCCGGACGCGGGCCACGACGCGCTCGAGACCCTCACCGCCGACGGCCACCGCTACCACCCGGCGTACAAGTCGCGGATCGGGTTCGGGGTCGCCGACCTGCTCGCCTACACCCCCGAGTTCGCGCCGACCGTGCGTCCGGTGCTGCTCGACGCCGACCCGTCGCTGGTGTCGGTGGTCGCGTCGGCGGGGCTCGACCCGGCGACGGTGTGGCAGGCGCCGGCCGGGCGCGTCGGGATCCCGGTGCACCCCTGGCAGTGGGACCACCATGTGGCCGCTCATCACGTCGACGGTCTCGTGTCGGGCGCGCTCCGGGTCCGCGGTGACGGTGGCGCGTACCGGCCCCAGGCGTCGATCCGGACCCTGGCACGGGTGGACGTACCGTCCGAGCCGTCCGTGAAGCTGCCGCTGGCGATCACGAACACGTCGACGTCGCGGGGCCTCGCGCCGCACACCGTGCGCAACGCGGCGCCGATCTCGGACTGGTTGGCGGGGATCGTCGCCTCGGACCCGGTCCTCGCGGAGAAGGCGCGCGTGATCGTGCTGCGCGAGCTCCTCGGGGTGAGCGTCGAGCCGGGTCTCGGCGCGATCTGGCGGGAGAGCCTGCACCCGCACCTGCACCCGGCCGAGCGTGCCGTGCCGTTCCCGGGGCTGACGTCGCGATCCGCGTCCGGGGTGCCGCTGATCGACCCGTGGGTCCGGGCCCAGGGGGCGCGGGCGTGGACCGAGCGCCTGGCCACGGCCGCGGTGCTGCCCCTGGTGCACCTGCTCGTCGTGCACGGGGTGGCGCACGAGGCACACGCGCAGAACATGCTGCTCGTGCACGTGGGCGGGCTGCCGACACGCGTGGCGCTCAAGGACTTCCACGACGGGGTGCGGTTCTCGCGTCCTCTGCTCGCCGCGCCCGGGCCGGTGCTCGAGGCCCCGCCGGAGGACCACCCGAACGCCAACTCGTTCCTCGAGACGTCCGACCCCGCGCAGGTCACCGGGTTCCTGCTGGACTGCCTGTGCTTCGTGAACCTCGCCGAGATCGCCTACCTGCTCGCGGGCGAGTACGGGTTCGCCGAGGAGGAGTTCTGGGCGGTCGTGGCGCGGGCGATCCGGGACCACGCGGCGCGGGTGCCGGTGTTCGCGGACCGACTCGCGGTGTTCGACGTCTTCGCGCCGACCCTGGAGATCGAGAAGCTCACGACCCGCCGCCTCTGGCCCGACACGGAGCTCCGCGTGCACGCCCTCCCGAACCCGCTGGCCCTGTGAGTGGGACAGGTTCCCGCTGCCGGGGGTCGGCCGCGCCGCCTTCGGCTCGAACTCGCGGCCCGCCGCGTGCAGGTTGATCTTCTGGTCGCCGAGGTGCAGGGCCGTGCGCCGCGAGAACGTCCGCTCCTCCATGCCGAGCAGCTCGACGTAGAAGCCGACCGTCGCCCGGAGGTCGGCGACGGTCAGCACGAGGTGGTCGAGGCCGCGCACGTGACGGGAAGGGGTCGCCATGGCGACCCACTCCACTCACCCGCCCGTCAGGCCATCAACCCCACCGTCCGGACCATCCCGGCCGGGTCGTCCGCTCGCGCCCGCCGACCAGTCAGTGCTCCGACACTGATTTCGGCTCGCATGCCCGCAGGGCACACTGGCATCACGTGAACGGGCTCTTCGTGGCGACGCCGTCGCCCGCGCTGGTCGAGATGGTGGGCGCCGCCGGGTACGACGTGGCGATCCTCGATGCCGAGCATGCGCTGGTCTCCCCCGAGACGCTCCAGGAGATGATCCGCGCCGCCGAGGTCTCCGGCGTCGCGCCGTGGGTGCGCGTGCCCGAGCACGACCCCGGCTTCGTGCTGCGGGTGCTCGACGCGGGCGCGACCGGCGTCGTGATCCCGCACGTGCGCGGCCGCGCCGACATCGAGGCCGTCGTGCGGGCCGCGCGCTACGCCCCGGAGGGCCGGCGGTCGCTGAACTCCGGGCGCATGGTCGGCTACGGGCGCGTCGATCTGGCGACGCACGTGGCGACGGCACGGCCCACGGTCGTCGCCATGATCGAGGACGCCGAGGCGCTCGCGGTCATCGACGAGATCGTCACGACGCCCGGACTGGACATGGTGCTCGAGGGTGCGGCGGACCTGTCCCAGTCGCTCGGGGTCCCGTGGCGGACGCGGCACCCGTCGGTCCGTCGAGCGGTCGACGCCGTGCACGCCGCCTGCGTACGAGCCGGCACCCGGTTCTGCGCCGTCCCCCGGGTCCCCGCCGATCGCGCGCGCTGGCAGGCCCGCGGCGTGGACGACTTCGTCCTCGGCGAGGAGCGCTCGCTGGCCGTCCGCGCCTTCCGTGCGCAGGGGAGCGGTGCTCACGACTACAGCCGTGAACACCGCTCACACGGCGAGGTCATCGCCGCGGCCAGCAGGCCGGTCTGCCTGTTCTCCTACGACCTCGGGGCGCTGCGGGCGCACGCGCGGGCCGTCGTCGCGGCGCTGCCGGAGCGGTGCCGCATGTTCTACGCGGTCAAGGCGAACTCCGCCGAGCGGGTGGTCGCCGCGCTCGACGGGATCGTCGCCGGGTTCGAGGTCGCGTCCGGAGGCGAGCTGCGTGTCGTCGGCGACGCCGCCCCCGACGCGCCGGTGCTCATGGGCGGGCCGGTGCCGACCGACGCCGAGTTCGGCGACGGCGTCGTCGCCGGCGTCACCCGGTTCCACGTCGAGAGCGTGCTCGGGCTGCACCGGCTCTCGGAGGCCGCGGTCGCCGCCGGGACGACCGCCGACGTCCTCCTGCGGGTCAACCTCGCCGGCCCGTTCCCGGACGCGACGATCGCGATGGCCGGGCGCCCGACGCAGTTCGGGATCGACGAGGCCGACCTATCCACCGCCGTGACGACCGTCGCGGAGCTGCCCGGTGTCCGCCTCGCCGGCTTCCACCTGCACTCGCTGTCCAACAACCTCGACCCCGTCACCCACCTCGCGATGCTCGGTCACTACCGCGACGCCGTCCTGGGCTGGGAGGAACGGTTCGGGGTGCGCGCGGAGGTCGTGAACGTCGGTGGCGGCATCGGCGTCGACTACGCCGCCCTCGACCGGCCCTTCGACTGGCCGGCGTTCTGTCGAGGCCTCGAGGAGCTCCTCACGACCTTCCCCGCGCACTGGCGCGAGATCGACTTCGAGTGCGGGCGCTTCCTCGTCGCGCACTGCGGGGTCTACGCCGCCGAGGTGCTCGACGTGAAGCACACCCACGGGCAGGCGTACGCCCTGCTGCGCGGCGGCACCCATCACTTCCGGCTGCCCTCGTCCTGGGCGCACAGCCACCCGTTCCACGTCGTGCCCGTCGACGCGTGGCCGGCGGGGCGCCCGCGCCCGGAGGTCGCCGGCGAGGAGGTGACCGTCTGCGGCGAGCTCTGCACGCCCAAGGACACGCTCGCCCGGGCGCCCGTCGAGCGGCTGCGGGCCGGCGACGTCGTCGTCTTCGAAGCGGCCGGCGCCTACGGCTGGGACATCTCCCACCACGACTTCCTGCGCCACCCGCACCCCGAACGGGTGTTCCTCGACCCCTCACTGCCCCGGCGCTGACCGTCGGCAGCCGACCGGGAGTCGGCCCGAGTCGGGCGACGGTCGTGCGGGTGAGTCGGGAACTGCTCAGCGCGCCGAGAGCGGGAAGCCTCCGGTCATGAGCTCGTAGCTCATCTCGTGCACGTCCTGGGTGGTGACCAGGTCGATGCCCCGGCGCGCGGCCTCGGCGCGGGCGGCGCCGAACGTCGCGTCGGAGTCCTCGTGCGACCGACCCTGGGTCCAGTAGCGGATCGCGTGGCAATGGCTGCGGGCGAGCCCGCGGTCGAGGCGCAGGTGCTCGCGGATCGCCTTCACCGCGTGCCCCTCGCCCGCGACCCAGGCGGCGACCCCGGCGGTGACGGCGCAGCCGCGCACGGCGTCGGTGAGAGTGCCGCCGAGCGCGCGGTGGGTCCACTGCACGGGGCGGGCGAGCGGCTGCTCGTCGTCGGGGTCGGCGACCTCGACGACGGTGTGCACGTCCATCTCCGCGGGCAGGGCCTCGTGCAGCGCCGCGATCGCCGGCAGGGCGGCCTCGTCGCCGGCGAGCAGGATCGACCGTGCGTCGGCCGGCGGGGTCCAGCCGCCGCCGGGGCCGACGACGCCGACCGGGTCGCCGGCACGGGCGGCGCACGCCCAGCGGCCGGCGGCGGAGTCGCCGTGCAGGGCGACGTCGATGGTCATCTCGCCGCGCTCGGGGTCGATCGAGCGCACGGTCATGCTGCGCGCATAGGGCCGTGGCAGGTCCGCGGGCCAGGTCAGCCCTGACGGTCCCGCGACGGGAAGGGTGACCTCCTGCCCAGGATCGCCGAAGAGCAACCGCACGTGCGCGGCGGGCGCAACCGCGCCGACCGAACGCAGTGCCTCACCCCGTAGGGTGACTCGACGCATCCGTGGGGTGACCTGCGACGACCCGGCGACACGCAGGTCCGGCAGGACCGCCATCCTCGCCATGTGATCGCCTCTCGATCGCCCGAATGCGAGGAAGGCTAGCCTCACTTACCTGGATCGAGCCACCCCGGAGCCGTCCGGGGCGCCGAGCGGGACGCTTGACACGCCGACAGGCCGACGGCGCCGGGAGACACACCCGAACCGGGCACACGTTCGTGGCGACGGTTCTGACGCGGAACGACGGCGTGTCGGGCCGGCGAGCGTGTGGCGATCCTGGCGTCAGACGCCAGGGATGCCGCATCGCTCGCACCCGGCGAGAGGCCCCTACAACCCGAAGACCTTGCGGGCGGTCTCCCCGAGGATGTTGCGTTTCGCGTGGTCGTCGAGGAACGGCAGCGAGGCGATGCGCCCGGGGACGTCGAAGTCCCAGTGCGGCCAGTCCGACGAGTACATCAGCGTGTTCGGGGCATCGATGGCGCGCAGGGTCGCCTCGAGCAGCGCGTCGTCGGTCCACTCCATCGGCTGGGACGTGTAGTACATCTCGCGCATGTACTGCGACGGCGGCTTCGTGAGCAGCGGGGCGTCGGACTGGCGCATGTAGTACTCGTGGTCGAGCCGCTGCATCATGAACGGCACCCACGCGAGCCCGCTCTCGATCCAGATCGTCTTGAGACCGGGGAACCGCTCCGGGATGCCGTTGATGACCCAGTTGGTCATGTGGGTCATGTTGCAGGTCACGAAGCTCATGGCGTGCGCCGAGAGGAACCGGTTCATCGTCGACGTCATCGAGTCGGCCTGGTTCGGGCCGGCGTGGAAGCCGATCGGCAGCCCGCGGTCGGAGAGCATCCGGTAGAGCGGCATGTAGGCGTTGCGGTGCACGCCCGCGTGGCGCTGGCTGGTGACGAGGAAACCGATGACGCCGGGGTGGTCGGCGAACTCCTCGACGGTCGCAAGGCAGGCGTCCGGATCCTCGAACGGTAGGCCGAGCATCGTCTTCACCCGCGGCTCGCGCGGGAGGATCTGGCTGGTGAACCAGCGGTTGTAGGCCTGCAGCAGCGCGCTCGCGACCTGGGGCTGCGGGTGCAGGCCGGTCTCGAGCATCGGCTGGGGGAAGACGACCTGCACGTCGATGCTCATCGCGTCCATCGCGCGGCGCACGAGCGTCACGTCGCGCTCCGCGCCGGAGCCGGCGCCGGGGGTCTCCTCCGCCAGCGACGCCTGGTGCGGGATGCGCCCGGAGACGTCCTGCATCGTCAGCCCGGGCGGGTGGTTGTGCAGCGCCAGATGCGAGGCCTGGGGCCAGTTCCTCATCATCTGGTGCGCGGTGTCCTTGAGCACCGGCGAGTCCAGGAACTCGAGGATCTCCGGCCACGAGTCGAGCTCGACGTGGTGGGAGTCGACGTCGACGATGAAGTACTCGTCGAGCCCGTAGCGCTCGGTGTCCCGCGCGGCGTTCGCGAGGATCTCCCGGCTGTCGGTGTGGGTGGTGATCTCCTGCGTCGGCAGGCGACGCACGCCGTCGTCGACGGTCATGAGCTGCTCCTCGAGAACCAGAGGGCGAGGTCGAACGGGTTGAGGTCGTGCGCCTTGAGCGCGGCGGTCGCGAGGACGACGGACTCCGTCGGGGTCACGTCGGTCGCACGCACGGGATGCGCGTCCTCGTCGACGCCGACGGCGTAGAGGCGCGCCGCGACCGCGACGAGGCGGCGGGCGACGTCGGGATCGAGCTTCGCGACGGCCCCGTCGCCGAGGCCGGCGTCGACCTCGGCGGTCAGGTCCGCGACGAGGGAGGAGATGCGCTCAGACCGTGACACGGATCCGCCCGCCGTCCTCGTCGACCGTCACCGGGCGCAGCGCGTAGTCCGGCCGGCCGGGGTGGCGCCCGGTGGTGACGTCGTACTCGAAGCCGTGCCAGGGACAGACGATGTGCATCTCGGACTCGTCGAACGTGAGCCCGAGGCTGCGCTGCTGGTCGTCGAGGCGCTCGCGCACTCGCGAGACGATCCGCCCCTGGCAGGCGGGCCCGCCCTGGTGCGCGCAGACGTTCTCGTAGGCGTAGAGGCGTGCGCGGAAGCGGAAGACACCGACGGTGACGGCGTCCCCGTGGTCACTGCCCTCACCGAGGGTGACGACGAGGCGGCCGCGCTCGGCGACCTCGTCGCTCCCGGCGACGTCGTAGGTGCGGGCCGGCGGTGCCGACCCGTCGAGCGTGGTGGTCATGGCGACTACCGTGCGCCAGGCCACAACCCTTGTAAAGTTCAGCTATGTGGGCTGATACATGAGCAATCCTGCGTATTCGTTGCGACAGCTCGCGTACTTCGTCGCGGTGGCCGAGGCGGGAACGCTCGCGGGGGCGTCGGCGACGCTGCACGTCTCGGCGTCGGCGCTCTCGCTGGCCCTCGACGAGCTCGAGCGCTCGCTCGGCGCGCAGCTCACCGTGCGCCGCCGCGCCCACGGCATCCGCCTCACACCCGCCGGGCTGGAGACGCTGCGCCGCGCCCGCCGGCTGCTGCGCGACGCCGACGAGCTCGCCGATGCGGCGGCCGGCGACCCCGGCGACGTCGCCGGCACCGTGCGTGTCGGCTGCTACACGACGCTCGCGCCCAGCCTGCTACCGGCGGCGATCGGGCGCTTCACCGCGCACCACCCCCGGGCAGGGGGTGCAGGCGAGCGGGTCGTCAGGCCCGGCATACACCTGTTGTTCACCTCGGTCGAGCAGACGAACGGGGCGCAACCGGTCGCCGAGGGAGGGCGAGGCACGGACCGCGGACGATCGTGACCGGACCGTGACCTCGGGACTCGCCGTGAGCTGAACGAACGGCGCCCTCGCTGCGTCGAGGTCGGCCGGCGCGACGTGCGCGGGCGCTCGGCGATCTCGACCTCACCGAGGTGCGCGCCGACGGGCAGGTCGCCGTCCGGCACGATCGCTCCCAGCCGTCCGCTGTCGCGCACAAGGAGCCGTGCCGTGGGAGATCTGCTGAGCCGTCCGGCCGACCGTCGCGTCCGCCTGCGGGAGCTGCTCGACGCAGGACCCCCGGTGCTCGCACCCGGCGCGTTCGACGCCCACTCGGCGCGGCTGGTGGAGCAGGCCGGGTTCGACGTCGCCTACATGACCGGCTTCGGCACCACCGCCTCGCTGCTCGGGCGCCCCGACGTCGGGCTGCTCGGGCAGGCCGAGATGGTCGACAACGCGCGACGCATGGTCGCCGCCGTCGACGTCCCGCTGATCGCCGACGCCGACACCGGCTACGGCAACCCGATCAACGTGATCCGGACGGTCCGCGAGTACGACCAGGCGGGCGTCGCCGGGCTGCACATCGAGGACCAGGTCATGCCCAAGCGCTGCGGGCACCTCGCGGGCAAGGTCGTCGTCCCGGTCGAGGACATGGAGGCCAAGGTCCGCGCGGCCGTGCAGGCACGCGCCGACCCCGACATGGTGATCATCGCGCGCACCGACGTCGCCGCCGTCGAGGGGCTCGACGCCGCGATCGAGCGGGCGAAGCGGTTCGCCGACGTGGGCGCCGACATCCTCTTCGTCGAGGCGCCGACCTCCGAGGACGCGATCGAGACCGTCGCGACCGCGCTGAAGGGCCACCGCCTGCTGTTCAACTGGGCCGAGGGCGGACGCACGCCGCCGCTGTCCTACGACCGGCTCGCCGAACTGGGGTTCTCGCTCGTGCTCTTCCCGGTCTCGACGCTGCTGGCCGCCGACACCGCTATGCGCGCGGTCCTGGCCCGCCTGCGCGCCGACGGCACCCCGGCCGCGGTGCTCGACGAGATCGGCGGGTTGGACGCCTTCGCCGCCCGCGAGGGACTCGACGAGATCCGCGAGTTGGAGAAGCGCTTCACGAGCTGAGCGGGGTGGAGCGAGGGACGAGCAGGGCCATCCGGAGCGGGTGGTGCTCGTGCTGTCGCGGGGGAGACCTCGTGCCGGCCGCCGGGCCTCATCGGCCCAGGCGCACCTCGTCGATCCCGTCGGTGAAGTGGTCGTTCGCCGCGCGCTGCCAGAGGGCGCAGCGCTCCTCGTGGTCGAGCGCCGGGAAGTGCTCGCAGCTCTGCGACGGCCCGTGGACGTCGTCGGCCGGGCCCCACACCTCCGCGAAGCGCTCCCGCTCCCCCGCCACCGCGGTGGCCAGGGCGACGGCGTCGTCGCGGGTCGGGCACCACGCGACCGTGCGCCAGCCGTTGTCGTCCGGGGAGTGCGGCGGCGGCTCCGCCCAGGTCCGCAGCTCCCAGCGCAGGTCGCTCTGCTCCGGTGTCCGTCGGCGACGGTCGGACAGCGGACGTTCCTGCATCGCTCGCCACGCTCCTGCTCGGTCGGGTTTCGGGCGACGCCTGCCTACCGCGAACAGGACGAACGGGGCGAACCGAGCAGAAGATCGTTCCGCGGCGGACACATGATCGACATACGGAGTCCCTCACCCGGGTCACGACGGTGACCACGGTTCACACGGCGGCGGCGAGACCTCGCATCGCGGCGATCTCCGACGACTGGGACGTGACGGTCACCTGCGCGAACCGGCGCAGGGTGTCGTCGGTGCCGACGGCGAGGTAGTCGCGCGCCATCGCCACGGCTCCCTCGTGGTGGCGGATCATCGTGTCCAGCCAGAGCCGCTCGAACTCCGGTCCGCGCAGGGTCGACAACGTCTGCAGGGTGCCCGGGTCCGCCATGCCCGGCATGTGGTGGTGCGCCATCGGGGCGGGCGGCCGCGCCCGGGCCCGCGCCAGCCCCTGCATCTGCCCGATCTCCTCGACCTGCGCGCGGTCGATGCGCTGCGCGAGCGCCTCGAGACCCGGCGAGGCGCCGCGGCCTCCGACCATCACCGTGAGATCGAGGGCCTGCTCGTGGTGCGGCACCATCGCCGCGAGGAACCCCGCGTCCGGGTCGGCGACCGGTGCGTCCGCGCACCCGGCCAGGACGGCGAGCCAGAACGCGAGGACGGCGGGGGCGAACGGGGACTTCGTGCGCATAGAAGCCGCGAGATACCCGTTCGCTGCGAAACCGCTACGACCGCAGCGCGCGCCGGAGCAGCTTGCCCGTCACGGTCTTGGGGATCTCCTCCATGAGTTCGACCTGGCGCGGGTACTTGTACGCCGACATCCGCTCCTTGCAGAACGCGATGAGCTCGTCGGGCTCGACCCGCTGGCCCGGCCGCACCGACACGAACGCCTTGACCGTCTCGCCGCGGTACTGGTCGGGCACGCCGACGACGGCCGCCTCACGGACCGCGGGGTGCTCGTAGAGCACGTCCTCGACCTCGCGGGGCCAGACCTTGTAGCCGCCGGCGTTGATCTGGTCCTTCTTGCGGTCGACGACGTAGAACCAGCCCTGCTCGTCCATGTAGCCGACGTCGCCGGTCTTGAGCTCCACCGAGCCGTCCGGGGCACGCAGCGCGTTCTGCGTCTCCTCGGGCTTGTTCCAGTACCCGGGCACCACCTGCGGCCCGCGCGTGACGATCTCGCCCACCTCGCCGACGTCGGCGTCGGTGCCGTCGTCGCGCACGATCCGCACGACCGTCGAGAAGATCGGCACGCCGACCGAGAGCGCCCCCGACGCCGTGTCGACCGGGGCGTCGGACTCCCGCGGCACGCCGTGCGAGGGCGAGCTCGTCTCGGTCAGGCCGTAGAAGTTGTGGATGTAGAGCCCGAACTGGTCGGAGAACGCCTTGATCGTCGACGGCGGGATCGGCGCGCCCCCCGAGTACAGCCGGGTCATCGAGGCGAGGTCCTCGCGCTGGGCGCCCTCGGCGTTCATCAGCGCGATGAACACGGTGATCGAGCCGATCGAGAACGTCGGCTCGTGCTCGCGGATCGCGTCGAGCACCACCTGGGGCTCGAAGCGGTAGGCGAGAACCAGCGGGATCGGCACGAGCAGCGCGATCGCCATGTGCCCGATGACGCCGGTGATGTGGAACAGCGGCGCCACGCCGAGTACGGAGTCCTGCGGTCCGAGCTGGATCCAGTCGCGGTAGGTCTGGGCGTTGAACACCACGTTGCGGTGGGTGTTCATCGCGCCCTTCGGCGGACCCGTGGTGCCCGACGTGTAGCCGAGGAACGCGACGTCGTCGGGACCCAGCTCGACGGGCTCGGGCCGGCGGTCGCCGACGGACTCGAGCACCTCGGTGAGGTCCTCGGTGCCCTCGTGCCGCGTGCGCTCCAGGCCCGCGAACAGGCGCTGGTCGTGGCGGGTCTGGTACTCCAGCGGCGAGGTCGTCCACGCGATCCGCAGCGACGGGATCGTCGGCACGACCTCGGCCGCCACCTGGCCGAACAGGTCCTCCTCGGCGAGCAGGGCGGTCGCCTCGCAGTCCGAGAGCAGGGTCGTCAGCTCGCGGACCCGGCTCATCGGGTTGATCGAGACGACGATGCCGCCCGCCTTCCACGTGCCGATGACGGCGATCAGCACCTGCGGGATGTTCTGCAGGTACGTCGCGAGCCGGTGGCCCTTCTCGAAGCCGCGGTCGGCGAGCGCGACGGCGAACCGGTCGGAGAGCCGGTCGAGCTCGCGCAGGGTGATCGTGCCGTCGAAGTACCGGACGATCTCGGTGTCCGGCGACCGCCCCAGGGCGGCGGAGAACATCGCGAGCGCGCTCGGGTACTCGGGCTCGATGTCGGCGGGGTAGTCGCTGCGGTAGCGCGCCAGCCAGGGGCGCTCATCGTAGGTTCCCATCAACGGATCACCACGGGGTTGACCGGCGCGCCGGTCGCCTCGTGGATCTTCAGCGGCGCGGCGGTGTAGAGGAAGTCCCAGCGACCGTCGGCCGCGCACGCCTCGGCGAGGTCGTCCAGCCAGATGATCTCCGCGAGGCTCACACCCAGATTGCGCAGCAACGACGCGTGCAACGGCAGCAGCACCCCGGACTCGGGATCCGAGGTCACCTCGTTGGCGATCGTGTCGGTGACCAGGTTGGGGATCTCCTTGTGCTGGAACCACTCCACCAGCTCACGGGAGTAGGTCAGGCCGGGCTCGACGAAACCCTCGTAGAACTCGTCCGCGGGCGTCGCGTAGAAGTACTTCAGGAACCCGGTACGCACCAGCAGGATGTCGCGATCCTCGATCGTGACGCCCTGCGCCTTCGCCGCGTCCAGCAGATCGTGGTGGGTGAACGTCTCCCCCTTGTCCAGCCAGTCCTTGCCCCGATGACGCGCCATGTCGATGAGCACACCCCGACCGACGATCCCGCGGTTCGCGATCGGCAGCACCGACGCCCAGCTCATGCCACCACCGTTGGTGGTGTTGGCCGAACGCCCGTTCCAGATCAGGTCGTCGTACCAGGCGTGCCCGAGCGCGTCGTACTGCGACGAGCCCTGCAGGAAGATCTCGGCCTTGTCGTCCGAGGCCCGCAGACCCCCCGGGAAGCTCGGGCCGTTACCGGAGTCGAAGAGCTCCTGGTCCCAGACCATCTCGCGCTTGATGCCCTCGCGCCCGGGAAAGACCGGGTCACCGTGCGGGTGACCCATCGGGCACTGCAACGTGAACACCTGCCCGTCCTTCACGCTCGCCACGCCCCGCAACACCTGGGCAGCATCGAGGTAGTTCAGCGAGCCGACCTCGTCGTCGTCCCCCCACTTCCCCCAGTTCTGGGGCGGGTTGTCGCCGAGCAGTTCGCGCATCGACGGGACATCGACCATGAGTGCTCCTCTTCGAGATCACTATGAGGTGGCCCACGGTGCCCGGTCGCCCGGCGACCGACAAGGGGCGCTCCGAGGGGTGGCACGGTCCCCGCGCTGCGCGGACGTGCTCGATCGTCACCCTCGCCGCGATCCCGCGGGATTCGTCGCGCTCGCCCGCGGGCGGGCCGGCGCCCGGGCCTGGATCACGGGCGCGCGGCATGGTCGGATCCTCGGGTGCCCGCGACGCATGAGGTCACCAACCAGGTCCCCGACCTCGTCGGCCACGACGTGGCCGCCGACCCGCCGCTGCTCGAGGCGCTCGAGCGCGAGGGCGCGGGGTGGTACCGCGACGAGCTGCACGCGGTCGGGCGGCTGGCCGGCTCGGCGACCGCCCAGGAGTGGTCGGACGCCGCGCACCGCAACGAGCCGCGGCTGCGTACCCACGACCGCGTCGGGAACCGGATCGACGAGGTCGACTACGACCCGGGCTACCAGGAGCTGACCCGCGTGGCCGTCGAGCACGGTTTCGCCGGCGCACCGTGGGCCGACGAGCGGCCGGGTGCGCACGTCGCCCGCGCGGCCGGGTACCTCACGTGGACCCAGGTCGAGGCGGGGCACGGCTGCCCGATCACCATGACCTACGCCGTCCTGCCCGCGCTGCGCGCCGCCCCCGAGCTGCTCGAGCGCTTCGGCCCCGGACTCACCAGCCGCGTCCACGACCCCGGCCTGCGGATCCCGGAGACCAAGCGGGGCCTGCTCGCCGGCATGGGCATGACCGAGAAGCAGGGCGGCTCCGACGTCCGCGCGAACACCACCGTGGCCCGTCCCGACGGCGAGGCCTACCGGCTGACCGGGCACAAGTGGTTCACCAGCGCGCCGATGTGCGACCTGTTCCTCGTGCTGGCGCAGGCCCCCGGCGGGCTGACGTGCTTCCTCGTGCCGCGCGTGCTGCCCGACGGCACCCGCAACACGTTTCGCATCCAGCGGCTCAAGGACAAGCTCGGCAACCGCTCCAACGCGTCGAGCGAGCCCGAGTTCGACGAGACCGTGGCCTGGCGGGTCGGCGACGAGGGCCGCGGGGTCCGCACGATCATCGAGATGGTCGCCTGCACCCGGCTCGACACCGCCCTGGGGTCCACCGCGGGGATGCGGGCGGCGGTGTCCCGCGCCGCCCACCACGTCCGGTACCGCGCGGCGTTCGGGCGCACGCTGATCGACCAGCCGCTGATGCGCGAGGTCCTCGCCGACCTGGCCTGCGAGTCCGAAGGCGCGATCGCGCTGGCGATGCGGCTGGCCGGGGCGCAGGACCGGGCCGGGCGCGACGAGACCGGAGAGGTCAGAGGGAGCACGCCGAGAGGGCAGCGGGGCTCGACCCGGGAACACGAGGTGGCGTTGCGGCGGATCGGGGTGACGCTGGGCAAGTACTGGATCTGCAAGCGCCAGACCGCGGTGGTCGGCGAGGCGCTCGAGTGCCTGGGCGGCAACGGCTACGTCGAGGAGTCCGGCATGCCGCGGCTGTTCCGCGAGGCGCCGCTGAACTCGATCTGGGAGGGCTCGGGCAACGTCAACGCCCTCGACCTGCTGCGCCTGCTCTCCCGCGAGCCGGCCACGCTCGAGGCGTACCGCGCCGAGGTGCTCGGGGTCGACGACCGCGTCGACGCCGGGTTCAAAGACGTCGAGGCCGAGCTCGCGGCCCCCGACGAGCGCGGCGCCCGGCGCCTCGCCGAGCGGATGGCGGTGCTGCTGACCGGGGCGCTGCTGGTCCGGAACGCCCCGAGCGCGGTGGCCGACGCCTACGTCTCCTCACGTGTCGCCGGTGACCACGGGCACGCGTTCGGCACGCTGCCGCGCGGCGTGGACGTGGACGCCCTGCTGGCGCGACTCCCGGAGACGGAGATCTGATGGAGCTCCTGCCCGGTGTGCGCGCGGCCGAGGTCCAGGGACGCATCCGCACCCACTACCTCGAGTCGGGCCCGCCCGACGGGGAGCCGGTGGTGCTGGTGCACGGAAACCTGTCCACCGGCCGGTTCTTCGAGCACCTCATGCCCGGCGCCCCCGAGCGGTGGCGTCTCCTGGCCCCCGACATGCGATGTTTCGGGCGCAGCGAGCCGGCCCCGATCGACGCCACCCGCGGACTCGGCGACTGGGCCGACGACCTCGTCGGCTTCCTCGACGCGCTGGGCATCGACCGGCCCGCCCACCTCGTCGGCTGGTCCACCGCCGGCGCGGCGATCGCCCTCGTCGCCCGCGCGGGGCGAGCGGCCTCGCTGACGTTCCTCGACCCGGTCTCGCCGTACGGGTTCGGCGGGACGTTCCGTGACGGCACGCCGTGCTGGCCCGACGTCGCGGGGTCGGGCGCCGGGGTGGCCAATCCCGAGTTCGTCCAGCGCCTGCGCGAGCGCGACCGCGGCGCGGACAGCCCGCTCTCGCCGCGCAACGTCATGAACGCGACCTACTGGCGGGCCGACCACCGCGAGCCGCGCGAGCGCGAGGACCTGCTCGTCGACGAGATCCTGCTGACCACCATCTCCGACGACGGCTACCCCGGCGACGCGGCGCCCTCGGAGAACTGGCCGGGCGCCGCGCCGGGCACGCGCGGGCTGCTCAACGCCCTGTCGCCGAAGTACTGCGACTGGTCGTGGCTGCCCACGCTCGACCCGAAGCCCCCGGTGCTGTGGACGCACGGTAGCGCCGACGTCGTCGTCGCCGACGGGTCGGCCCTCGAGCTCGGCACGTTGGGCGCGAGCGGGACCGTGCCCGGCTGGCCGGGCCCCGACGCCTTCCCCCCGCAGCCGATGGTCGCCCAGATCCGCGACGTCCTCGATGCCTACCGCGCAGCGGGCGGGCGCGCCGAGATCGAGACCTTCACGGGCTCCGGTCACGGGCCCCACGTCGACGCCGCGGACCGCTGGTCGGCGACCTTCTTCGCGTTCCTGGAGTCGACGCGCTGACCGGATGTGAGTGCTTTCCCGCGCTATAGGGCGGGAAAGCACTCACGTGGGCAGAGGCGCAGCGAGCCGAAGACCTGGTCGAGCCCCGTCAGCTTGAGGGCGCGAGGCGGGCCGGCCCCGGGCGCCGCGCAGCACGAACGTCGCGCCGGCCTCGGTCGCACGGCGGCGCGCGCCGAGCAGGACGCGCGGGCCGAGGAGTCGCCGTTGGTGACCTCGGCGAGGTCGACGACCAGACCGACCGGCGGGTCGTCGAGCGCGGCGCCGACGGCGAGCCGTCGCTGACCGCGGACGAGCGGCGGGTGTGACGGGGCCGCCGGTCGCGATCCCCCGCCGGTCGCGATCCTCCGCCGGTCGCGATCCCTCGAGGGGAGCGGCGCCCGGAAAGTGGCGTTCGTCCCGTCACGAGCCAGCGTAGCAAGGTGAGCCTATCCTTCCGCCGTGCCCGACAACGCCGACCCGTCCGTCCGCGTCGAGGGCACGGATCTCGAGCTCGGCTACCGCGACCGCAGGGTGGTCCACGGCGCCGGCATCACTCTGTGTGCGGGACGTGTCACCGCGCTGGTCGGCCCGAACGGCAGCGGCAAGTCGACGCTGCTGCGGGCGCTGGCGCGGTTGCACAAGCCCGAAGCGGGTGGGCTGGTGCTGTCCGACGGCGCCGACGACCCGGTCGACGCCATGAGCCTGAGCCGCCGCGACTTCGCCCGCCGCGTCACGCTCCTCGCGCAGAGCAGGCCGACGCCCGCCGGCATCACCGTCGCCGACGTCGCCGGGTTCGGGCGCCACCCGTACCGCGGGCGCTGGCGCGGCGGGGACCCCGAGGGACCGGCGGCCGTGGAGCGCGCCCTGGCGGTGACCGGGCTGAGCGACCTCACCGACCGCCCCGTCGACGAGCTCTCCGGCGGTCAGCTGCAGCGCGTCTGGCTCGCGTCCTGTCTCGCACAGGACGCGGACGTGCTGCTCCTCGACGAGCCCACCACCTTCCTCGACCTGCGATTCCAGGTCGAGATGCTCGACCTGGTCCGCGACCTCGCCGACATCGACGGCGTGGCCGTCGGGCTCGTCCTGCACGACCTCGACCAGGCCGCGGCGGTGGCCGACGAGGTGGTGCTGCTCGCCGACGGGCACGTCCGGGGCTGCGGCCCGCCCGCGGACGTCCTCACCGCCGACCTGCTCAGCGACGTCTACGGCATCCGCGTCGACGTCGACCACGACCCGCGCACCGGCGCCCTGCGTACCCGGCCCGTCGGCCGCCACCCGGCCCGCGTGCCGGTTTCCTCCCCCGGAGAAGGAGCCCCATGAGCCGTGTCCCGATCGTCGTCCCCCTCGTCGCTGCCTGCGTGCTGGCGCTACTCGGCCTGACCGCCTGCGGAACGACCGAGCCCGCCTCCGGAGGTGGCCGGCCCGCGGCGGCACCGAGCGGCGGGGAGATCGCCCTCACCGACGCGCGCGGCCGGCAGGTCACCCTGCCCCGGCCCGCCACGCGGGTGGTGACCCTCGAATGGAACGCCACCGAGCACGTCGCCTCCCTCGGCGTGATGCCGGTGGGCGCCGCGGACACCGCGGGCTACGCGAACTGGGTCGGCGCCGCCCCGCTCGACCCGTCGGTGCGCGACGTCGGCGTGCGCGGCGAGCCCAGCGTCGACGCGATCGCCGCGCTGCAGCCCGACCTGATCGTCGCCACCGACGAGCTGCCCGAGGGCGCGGTGACGCAGATGGAGTCGTTCGCGCCGGTCGTGTTCCTGCCCGGCGGCGCGGTCGCCGACCCGATCGGGCAGATGAAGCGCAACACCGAGCTCGTCGGCCGCGCGCTGGGCAAGGACACGGAGGCGGCCGCCCAGATCCAGCAGTTCGACGCCCGCCTCGCCGAGGGTCGCAACCAGCTCGCCGCCCGCGCCGGGCAGCGCTTCGTGTTCGCCGACGGCTACGTCGAGGGCGGCCAGGTCTCGATCCGCCCGTTCACGAACGGCTCGCTCATCGGCGCGGTCACCACCGGGCTCGGCCTGACCAACGCCTGGACCGAGCCGGGCGACGACACCTACGGGCTCGCGCAGACCGACGTCGAAGGGCTGACACGAGTCGGGGACGCGACCTTCCTCTACATCGTCAACGACGCCGACGGCGGCGACCCGTTCCGCAACGAGCTGGGCTCGAACGCCGTGTGGCGGTCGCTGCCGTGGGTGCGGTCGAACCAGGTGGACCGCCTGCCCGACGGGATCTGGGTCTTCGGGGGCCCGGTCTCGATGCAGCGCTACATCGACGCGGCGGTCGGGGCCCTGGGCCAACCGTGACCCAGGTCGACGACCCCCTCGTCCCGCCGCCTCCGGTCCGGGCCCGTCCGTGGGGGCTGACGGGTGTCGTCGTCGTTGGCGTGGTCGCCGTCGTCGTCCTGTCGGCGGTGCACGTGCTGCAGGGAACCGCCACGGTCGGGGTCGGCGACCTGCTGGGCCTGCTCGTCGGCGACGAGTCCGAGCAGGCGAGCGCCGTCGTCGTCGCCTCGCGGGTGCCGCGGCTGCTCGCGGGGCTCGTGGTCGGGGTCGCGCTCGGGGTGGCCGGGGCGGCGATGCAGTCGCTGGCGCGCAACCCCCTGGCCGCGCCCGACACGCTCGGCGTCGACTCGGGTGCCTGGCTCGCGCTCGTGATCGTCTCGGTCGTGGGGGTCGCGCTGCCGATACCGGTGGCGGGCGGGGTCGCGTTCCTCGGCGGTCTGGGCGCCGCGGCGCTCGTGCTCGCGCTGTCGTCCGGCGTGGGGTCCGGGCCGACCCGGCCGGTGCTGGCCGGCTCGGTGATCGGGCTCGCGCTCGAGTCGGTCGCGATCACGTGCATCCTGCTGTTCCGCGAGCAGACCACGGGTCTGTTCGCGTGGGGCAACGGGTCGCTCGCGCAGTACGGGACGTCGGGGCTGGTCGCGATGGCCCCGGTCGTCGTGCTCGCGGCGCTCGGGCTGCTGGCGATGTCGCGCCGGCTGGACCTGCACGCGATGGGGGACGACGCCGCCGCCGTGCTCGGGGTCGACGTGCGGCGGGTCCGGCTGGTCACGGTGCTGCTCGCGGTGCTGCTCTCGGCGGCCGCGGTGACGCTCACCGGCCCGCTCGGATTCGTCGGGCTCGCCGCCCCCGCCCTCGTGCGGCTGCTCGTGCCGGTCGTCCCCGGCCTGGCGCGGCACCGGGTGCTGCTGGTGGTCTCGGCGCTCTCGGGCGTCGTCGTCGTGCTCGGCGCCGATGTGCTGGCCCGGCTGGTGCTCGGCGCCCAGCTCGGCGGGATCGAGTTGCCGACCGGCACGGTGACCTCGCTGTTCGGCGCCGCGTTCCTCGTGTGGATCGCCGCCCGGTTCCGCTCGTCGGGTCCGACGCGGCCCGCGCCCGCCGCGCGGTCGGCCCGCCGGCGGGGACGGGGCGCGCTGGTCGTCGTCCTGCTCGTCGCGGCCGCGGCCACGCTGGCCGCCGCGCTCGGCGGGGTCCTGCTCGGTGACGCGAAGCTGCTGCTCGGCGACGTCGCCAACTGGTTCGCCGGGCGGTCCGGCCCGGTCGTCACCTACGTCCTCGACGCGCGGATCCCGCGGGTCCTCGCCGCGCTCACCGCCGGCGCCGCGCTCGCCGTCGCGGGGACCGTCATCCAGGCGACGTGCCGCAACCCGCTCGCCGAGCCGGGGATCATCGGCGTCACCGGCGGGGCGGGGCTGGGCGCCGTCCTCGCGATCACCCTCGTGCCCACCGCAGGCGCGACCGGTGTCGCGGGCGCGGCCTTCGCCGGCGCGGCGGTCGCGACGGTGCTCGTGTTCGGGCTCGCCGCGCGCAGCGGGCTGGACTCCGACCGGCTGGTCCTCGTCGGCGTCGGGGTCTCGGCGGCGAGCGCCGCCCTGACGACGATCGTCATCGTGCTGTCCGACCCCTACAACGTGGGCAAGGCCCTGACCTGGCTCTCGGGCTCCACCTACGGGCGCTCCCCGGCGGACGTGGCGCCCGTGGTGCTGGCCCTGCTGCTGCTCGGGCCGCTGATCTGGCGCTCGCGCCAGGAGCTCGACCTCGTCGCGGTCGACGACGACACTCCGCGCGTCGTCGGCGTGCACCTCGAGCGGTCGCGGCCGCTGATGCTCGGTCTCGCGTGCCTGCTGACCGCGACCGCGGTGTCGGCGGTCGGCGTGATCGCGTTCGTCGGGCTGGTCGCCCCGCACGCCGCCCGCGCGCTGGTCGGCGCCCGACACGCCCGGGTGCTGCCGGTGGCCGCGCTGCTCGGGGCACTGCTCGTCTCCGTCGCCGACACGGTGGGGCGCACGGTCATCGCACCCGGCCAGCTCGCCGTCGGGCTGGTCACCGCGCTCGTCGGGTCGCCATGGTTCGTGTGGCTGCTGTGGCGGTCCCGGTCGGCGGGGTGATCCGTCGTCGCCCGGCGGGTACCGGGCGACCATGAGCATCAGCCTGGAGCAGGCCCAGAGCATCGTGTCCGCCGCGCTCGCGCACGCCCGCGCGCAGGGGTTCAAGCCGCTGACCGTCGCGGTGCTCGATCCGGGCGGCGCGCTGGTGGCGCTGGGCCGCGAGGACGGGTCGGGCTTCCTGCGCCCGGACGTCGCGACAGCCAAGGCGTACGGCGTGCTCGGGCTCGGCATGGACAGCCGGGCGATCGCCGCGCGGGCCGCCGACTCGTCGGAGTTCTTCACGTCGGTGTCGGCGCTGGCCGGCGGGAAGGTGTTCTCGGTACCGGGCGGCGTGTTCATCCACGACGACGCGGGGAGGCTGCTCGGCGCGGCCGGGGCCAGCGGCGACGCGTCCCTGGCCGACGAGGAGGCCGTCGTCGCCGGCATCCGCGCCGCCGGCCTGACGCCTCGGACCGGGGCGGGGTAGCGCCCGCCCATGTGAGTACTTTCCGGGCCTATAGGCCCGGAAAGTACTCACATGGTTAGGGCGACAGGGCCGTGCCGAGGTCGCGGGCCAGGGCGGCCTCGTGGACGTCGGCGGCGAGGGCGACGTCGAGGACACCCATCCCGAAGGGGTTGGACAGCACGACGTCGGTGTCCTTCGCCCGGCCCGGGTGCGTCCCGGCGACGACGTCGGCGAGGCTCGTGTCGACCGTCCGCGCGCCGGCCGCCGACTCCCCCGGCGCCGCGAGCGTGCCCTCGCGCAGCATGCGCCCCAGCAGGCGCCGGTCGTCGGCGGCGACGAGGTCCCAGTCGTCGACGACCACCAGGTCCGCGCCCGTGACGACTTCGGGCAGCACGTCGTCCAGCGACACGTGCGCGATCAGCGCGCCCGGGGCGATCCAGTCGAGCGCCAGGTAGCCGGTGGTGGTCGTGGTGGTGCAGACGACGAGCCCGGCGCCCGCGACGGCGGTGCGCGGGTCGTCGGCGACGTCGGCGCGGCGCCGGGCGGCCAGGGCGCGGGCCCGCGCGGGTTCGAGGTCGTGGACGACCACCGAGGCGTCGGGGTACTCGGCGCCGAGCAGGTCGAGGTGCGACTCGGCGAGCGCGCCGCACCCGAGCACCGCGATCCGGTCGAGCCCCGGCGCGGCGAGCAGGCGCGCCGAGAGCACCGTGTAGGCGGCGGTCCGGGTCGCCGAGATCCAGGCGGCCTCGAGCATGGCGACGGGCCGCGCGGTGTCCGGGTCGAAGAGGAACGTCCAGCCCTGCGCGCGCGGCAGGCCGCGGGTCGGGTTGTCGAGGCTCGAGTTGATGACCTTGAGACCCACCGCCGGGCGGTCGGACCACACCGCGCCGGGCAGCGCGAGGCTGCGCGCGAAGGCGCCCGTCGACGGCGTGTGCCAGGGCAGGTAGGCCTCGTCGGGCAGGGTCGTCGCGCCCCGGGCGTGGGCGAGCAACGTGGCCTGCACGCTGGCCACGGGGTCGACGTCGGCCGCCGCGGCCAGCACGTCGTCGCGGCGCAGGACGCGCAGGGCCGGTTCGGCACTCGGGGTCGTCACGGCGGGCGATCCTGCCACCCACCCGCGGGAGCGAACGGCGGTGCTCTCGCCCCGGACTTCGCTCACATAGGCCGGTCGCCGCAGCGTGCGCACGGCCGTCCGGACGGATTCTCACCGAAACCGGGCGCGTCGCGACGGCGAGCGGGCACAGTGCGTCACGACGTGGAGGAGGTGGCGTGTCCGTGACGGGCGGAGGCGGCGGGCACCATCGCGGTCGGGTCACGGCCGGGCCCGGCACCGGCGCGCACTGGTGGGGCGGACGCGGCCCGGCGGGCGGCGGGACGCACGCGGCGCCCGGGGGACGGAACCGCCGACGGCCGCTGGTGCTCGCCGTGCTCGCCGTCCTGCTCGTGGGCGGGGCGGCGGTGACGGTGGCGCTGACCCGGGGCTCCTCGCCGACCCCACCCGCACCCGCCGCGTCGGCCGCACCCGCGGCACCCGCCGCGGGCTCACGCGCCCCGGCCCGTACCGGTCCCGACACCGCCGTGCTGCAGAGCACCATCGACGAGGTGCTCGCCGCGGCCCCGCTGCGCTTCCCCGCCGACAGTGCGGCGCCCGCGCCCGACGCGACCGCCGCCGTCTCGCGCGTCGCCGCGGCCCTGCGCGCGGCGCCCGGCCCGCCGATCACCGTCGAGGGCCACACCGCCCCCGCCGGCGAGGACCGGGGCGGCGCGCAGGCGCTCTCCCGGCAGCGTGCCGACGAGGTCGTGCGCCTGCTCGAGTCCGCCGGGGTGCCGGCCGGCAGTCTCACCGCCGTCGGGGTCGGGCCCGCGCGCCCGCTCGCCTCGCTCGAGGCCAGCCGGCGGGTGGAGATCCGCGTCGGTGGTTAGGGGTCGGTAGTGGGGGCGGTCAGAGGAGCACCGCCCGCCGCCGGTACTCGTCGACGAACGTCAACAGCTCGGGTCCCCGCCGCCGACGGGACGCTGTTCGTCATCGGCAGCGTCCAGCTCGGCGTGCGACCCGTCACGCGTGGGGTCCCGGGGCGCCGGTGACGCCTCCCTCGTCGGGTTGAGCCCCCAGCCCTCGCATCCCCGAGACGCAAGGGAGCTCCGGATGAGCACGCGCGACACCAACTCTTCGCGCCCTGCACGACGTCGGTCTCGCCGCCTGGTTCGGCGGCTCGCCGTTCGGGCTGACCGGGCTGAACGCGGCCGCCGAGGAGGCCGGTGACCGTCGCACCGCCGACAAGCTCGAGAGCATCGGCTGGGCGAAGTGGAGCCCGGTGAACACCGCCGCGATGGCCGCGCACACGGTCGGCGGACTGGGCCTGCTCGCCGAGGGCCGTGGTGCACTCCGACGGCGGTGTCCGGTCGTCGGCGACGTCCCACGTCCCCTCGGCCACCGCGCAGCAGGGCGGCGGCAGCAACGCCGGCGAGTTCGCCCGCGAGGCCGACAGGCGCGCCGGGCAAGCGACGAGCGCGGCGGCCCAGGAGCTGGCGATGGACGTGGCATCGACGCAGCGCCAGCTGCGCACCCTGCAGGTCGTCGTCCCGGCGCTGACCGGCGCCCTGGTGGTGCTCTCGGCGCAGACCGGCGAACAACAGCGTCCGGGCGACCAGCTGCGCGGCATCGCCCGCCGGTCCGGCGAGGCTGGTCAGCAGCCTCGCCGCGTGAAGATCACGGCCGCACCACGGCCTTGATCGCGTCCGGGTCGCGCCGCGCCGCCAGCAGCGCGTCGACCGCGCCGTCGAGGTCGTGGTGCGAGGTCACCATGTCGTCGAGGCGCACCGCGCCGGACGCCGCCATGGCGATCGCCGCCGGGTAGACGTGCGCGTAGCGGAACGTCCCCTTGATCACGAGCTCGCGGCCCTGCACCACGTCCAGCGGCAGCGCGACCCGTGCCCCGGTGCCGACCAGCACCACGGTCGCGGCGGGCGCGGTCGCCGCGATCGCCAGGTCGACCGCGGGCTGGACGCCGGTGCACTCGAGCACGACGTCGACGGGCTCGATCTCGACGCCCTCGCCCGGGTCGACGACCACGTCCGCCCCGAAGTCGAGCGCCGCCTCGCGGCGTCGCGCCACGGGGTCGGAGAGCGTCACCCGCGCCGCACCCCGGGCTCGCGCGACCTGCAGACACAGCAGCCCGACCGGCCCGCCGCCGCTGACGAACACCCGGGTGCCCGGACCGATGTCGGCCTTGCCGGCCGCGTGCACGGCCACCGCCAGCGGCTCGATCATCGCGGCCGCGTCGTCGGAGAGCGCGTCGGACACGGGGTGGGCGCGGTCCGCCGGCACCGTCACGTACTGCGCGAACGACCCGTCCACCGGCGGCGTCGCGAAGAAGGAGATCCACGGACACAGGTGGTAACGCCCCTGGGCGCACTGCGCGCAGCGCCCGCAGTTGCGCTGCGGCTCGACCGCGACGCGGGTACCGACGGGCGGGGTCTCGACGCCCTCTCCGACCGCGCTGACCACGCCGGACGTCTCGTGCCCGAGCACCAGCGGGCCGTGCATGACGTAGCCACCGATGCGCCCGTGGTCGTAGTAGTGCACGTCCGAGCCGCAGACGCTGACCGCCCGCACGGCGACCTGCACGTCGCCGGGCCCGGGCGACGGCACCGGCCGCGTCTCGACGGACATCCGCTCGGGCTCGTGGAGCACGGCCACCCGCTGCTCGGCGCCCATGGACTTCTCCTTCCGCGCTAGGTCACGGCGGAACGGATCCTCCGCGCCGGCTGGAAGATGCGCAGGTCGAGCATCCCGGGCGGGTCGGCGACACCGGGTCCGCCCGCGCGGATCCACTCGGTCAGCTCGTCCTCGGTCTCGGCGTCGAGCACCCCGAACAGCCACACCGGGCGCGCGCCGGCGGCCCGCCCGGCCCTCGACGGCGAGACGACCACGACGTTTGAGTAGGCGCACGCGTCGAGGCAGTCGCTGACGCGGACCGGGGCCGCCGCCTCGAACCGCGCGAGCTGGGCGGCGTGGTCGACGCCGGGATGCTTGCGCGTGGTGCCGCAGCAGCAGTCACGGCAGACGGTGAGGGTGGGTGCTGTCGCCGCAGTGCTCATCGCGGGTGACGTTAACCCGCGCCGATCATCGCCACACCGAGGTGAGACACGCGAGACGCCCACCCGCGGTGCCGGCGTGGCCGTGTGCGGTCGCCGTCACCTCCTTCTCGTGCACGACGACCGACTCCGGCGCCCGGTCGACGAGCACGAACGGCACGGTCGTCGTCGCGCTCCCCGCGCCCGTCGCGTCGGTGCGCAGGTCGAGCCAGAACTCGTTGCGCGGGTTGGCGTAGGCGGGGTCGGACGACGGCTTGTCGGGCGTCGCGGCCGGGTCGATCCGGTCCTGGTAGTGCGGCCCGGCGTCGTTGCCGCTCGGCCCGCACGACCGGACGTGGGCGTGCACCGCGTAGCCGCGGCCCGGGACCATCCCCTCGACGCGGAACGTCGCGGTCGTCGCGCCGCGGTGGGCCGTCACCTCGACCGCGACGCGGGCGCCCTCGGGTGCGGCGGACGGGTCGTAGGTCACCGCGGGCCCGCTCGGGGCGAGCACGCCCTGGGTGACCAGCGGGCTGGCCGCGGAGGCGGGCGGCCCGGCGCAGGAGGCGACGAGGGCAGCCCCGCCGAGGAGGAGGGCGAGACGGACGAACGGGCGCGGCACGGGCGCATCCTGGCAGGTCAGCGCCGTTCGGTTGCCGATCGACGACGCGGCGTGTCGACTACCGTGGGGGGGCGTCGAGTCGAGGGGGTCCGCGCACCGATGAGCACCGCCGCCGTACCTGTCGCCGCCGTCGTGAGGGGGTTGGTGTCGGTCCTGCCCGCCGGGTGGGTGATCGACGACCCGGAGGTGCTCGCGAGCTACGCCCACGACGACGCCGAGTGGGCGCCGCACGCTGTCCCGCTGGCGGTGGTGCGCCCGCGGACGGCCTCGGAGGTCCAGAGCGTGGTACGGGTCTGCCTCGAGCACCGGACACCGCTCGTGCCGCGCGGGGCGGGCACCGGGCTGTCGGGCGGGGCGAACGCCACCGCCGACTGCGTCGTCCTCGCCACCGAGCACATGACCGAGGTGCTCGAGATCGACCCGGCCGAGCGGCTCGCGGTGGTGCAGCCCGGGGTCGTCAACGACGACCTGCGCGCGATCTGCGCCCAGCAGGGCCTCTGGTACCCGCCGGACCCGGCGAGCTCGCCCTGGTCGACGATCGGCGGCAACGTGGCCACCAACGCCGGCGGGGTGTGCTGCGTCAAGTACGGCGTCACCCGCGACTACGTGCTCGGGATGCAGATCGTCAACGGGCTCGGCGAGCTGGTGCGGCTGGGACGGCGCACCGCCAAGGGCGTCGCCGGGCTCGACCTGGCCGGGTTGATGGTCGGCTCCGAGGGCACGCTCGGGGTGATCACCGAGGTCACGGTGAAGCTGCGGCCCGCCCGCGCGCCCGAGCACACCGTCGCCGGGTACTTCGACTCCGTCGTCGACGCCGGGCGCGCCGTCGCCGCGATCACGGCCGCGGGCCTCACCCCGTCGGCGCTCGAGCTCGTCGACCGCACCTGCCTCGAGGCCGTCGACGCCTGGAAGAACATGGGACTCGCCGCCGAGGCGGACGTGGTGCTGCTCGGGCGATCGGACGCGCCCGGGGCGGCCGGGAACGCCGAGGCCGGACAGATGCTGCGCCACTTCGACGCCGCCGGGGCGACGTTCTCCGCGCAGGCCGCCGACGCCGAGCAGGCCGAAGCGCTGTTCGCCGCGCGGCGCCTGGCCTACCCGGCGCTGGAACGGCTCGGACCGGTACTCACCGAGGACGTGTGCGTGCCCCGCGCCGCGGTGCCCGAGATGCTCGGGCGCATCCAGGACATCGGCAGGCGCCACGAGACCACGATCGCCAACATCGCCCACGCCGGCGACGGCAACCTGCACCCACTGCTGATCACGCCGACCGGCGACGAGCCGGCGCGGCGCCGCGCCCAGGCAGCGTTCGAGGACATCCTCACCGACGCCCTCGCCGTCGGCGGCACCGTCACCGGCGAGCACGGCGTCGGACTGCTCAAACGCCACGGACTCGAACGCGAGCAGGCACCCGAGGCGCTGGCGATGCAACGCGCGGTCAAGACAGCACTGGACCCGCACGGAATCCTCAACCCCGGCAAGATCATCTGAGCGCGCCGGGGCTCTCCTGACGTTCGACGCCAGCGTCGCCGCCGGGCTGCCACACCCAGGACGATGCTCGCTCGGCGTGTCGCGCGAGCGAGCGTGTGGCGATCCTGGCGTCACACGCCAGCGATGCCGCATTGCTGGCTACCCCGGACCTCGCTGCTAGGAGCCGCCGGCGGTGGTGGCGGTGGTGCGCGAGGTGCTCGCGGATTCGGTCGCGGGCACGTCCGGGGTGGCGGCGCCGCGGCAGGGCGCGCCCCAGACGCCGCGCTCGGCGAGGCGGGCGCGGTCCTGGGCGGCGCGGATCGGAGGCATGGCGTCCGGGGCGGCGTCGGCGGCGTAGGCGCGGGCGATGCCGGCCTCGGCGGCGAGGACGCCGTAGTCGCCGCCACCGTCGAGGGTGACCGCGGCGAGGCGGCGGTCGAAGCGGTCGGTCGCCGGCCCCGAGCCGCCGAGCAGGCGCACAGCGCGGCGGTCGAGCACCCGGGACGCGAACGACGTCGCCTGCTCGCCGTAGCACGCGCCGGGCGGCTGCACGCCCAGCGCACGCACGCGCACGATCGGACCGCCGTCGGGCAGGCGCGCGTCGAAGGTGACGGCGTCGACGACCCGCTCCACGACCACCCGCTCCCCCTCCGGCCGCGCGTCGAGACCCGTGAGGGCGGCCGCGGGGTCGGGCGCGGGGTCGGGCGCGGACGCCGGCGCGGGCGATGTGGGAGCGTGCCCCGTCGCGATCGTCAGCACGGCGGCGGCCGCGCAGACGGTGACGGCGGCACCGAGGACGAAGCGGGCGAGCGCGGCACGGGACACGCGCTACAGCGTGACTGATCGTGATGGGTAATCGACGCTCGGTCACAGGGGACCGGGCTCACCCGTTCAGGTCGCGACGACCGGCAGACGCCGCGTGCCGAGCACACGACCCGTGTACGGCCGCTGCTCCCCTGCGCCCACGGTCAGCCCAGCGTAGCGAGCCGTCATCTCCTCCAGCACCACGCGCGCCTCGAGGCGGGCCAGCGGCGCGCCCAGGCAGAAGTGGATCCCGTGACCGAACGCCGTCTGGGCACCGCCGCCGATGCCGGTGCGCGTGGGGTCGAAAAGCTCGGGCTCCGGGTGGGCGTCGGGGTCGTGAGTGGCCGAGAGCAGCCACGGCATGACCACCGACCGCGCCGGCACGGTGATGCCCGCGATCTCGACGTCGCGGGTGGTGGCGCGCGCGGTCATCGGGAACGGCGGGCGCAGGCGCAGGACCTCCTCGATCGTCCCCGGGATCGACGACGGGTCGGCCCGCAGCGCCTCCCACGCCCCGGGGTTCGCGTCGAGCACCCGCACCGCGTTGCCCAGCAGCAGCGTGGTCGTGATGTGCCCGGCGAACAGCAGCAGCATCGAGAAATTGGCGGCCTCCTCGTCGTCGAGGACCCGCCCGTCGACCTCGGTGGTGACCAGCGCCGAGATGAGGTCGTCGGTCGGCGCGCCGCGGCGCGCGCGGCACCAGTCACCGAGGTAGCCGGTGATCTCCCCCATCGCGTCGGCGACGCGCGGGTCGTTCATCGCCTCCGTGGGGTCGTCGACCTGCATCGAGAACAGGCCGTCGGCCCACCGCCGGAAGCGCCCGCGGTCGGCGGCGGGCAGCCCGAGCATCTCCGCGATGACCGTGACCGGGAGCGGGAACGCCAGGGTGTCGACGAGGTCGAACGAGGCCGGGGCCGACGGCAACATCTCCCGCGTCAGCTCCCGGATCCGCGGCTCGAGCCCGGCCACCCGCTTCGGGGTGAACGACGCGCTGACGAGGTGGCGCAGCGCCTTGTGCTCCGGCGGGTCGAGGCGCGTGAGCATGCCCTTGGTCATCTTCTCCGAGCCCGTCATCACCGCGGAGAAGTCGGAGCTGAACGTCGCGGTGTCGCGCAGGACGACCTCGACGTCGGCGGCGCGGGTCACGTGGTGCATGCCGTAGCGGTCGCGCCACACGGGGGCATCGGCGCGCAGGAAGGCGAGCCAGTCGAGGACGGCGGGCAGGTCGGCGATGTCGGGGGGCAGGTCGCGGTCGAGGGTGGTGGTCATGGCTCCTCCGGGAGGGCCGCGGTGAGGTGGTGGAGGGTGCGCTCGTAGAGCGCGGCGAGCTCGGGGGCCGCCGCCGCGAGGGCGGCCGGGTCGGCCTCGCCGGGCGGGGTGAAGCCCGCCCGGACCACGGCGGCGAGGGCGTCGGCCCGAGCCGTCACGCCCATCCCGGCGCCGGCCGGGACGAGGTGGTCGAGGAAGAAGCCGATGCACGCGGCACCGAGCCGGTAGTACAGGTCGGGGGTCGTGGCCGGGTCGTCGGCGAGCAGGCCGTGCCGGTGGAGCAGCGCGAAGTGCTCGCGGGCGAACTCGGACTTGTCGGTGACGATCTCGAGCCCGGTCTTGGTGTCGGTGGCGATCGCGCCGAGCAGCTCGACGTCCCCGGCGAACAGCGCCCGGGTCAGCGGGCGGTGCTGCACCGCGAGGAACGTACTGCGCAGGGTCGCGTCGAGCGCGACCTGCGCTGGGTCGGCCCGCAGCGCGGCGAGCAGGTCGGCGGTGACGTCCACCGACTCGCGCACCAGCACCCCGGCGAAGAGCTCGAGCTTGCTCGCGAAGTGCAGGTAGACGGTGCCCTTGCCGACGCCGGCCCGGCGGGCGACGTCGTCGACGGTGACGCGCCGGTAGGAGTGGGCGAGCAGGAGTTCTCCTGCCGCGTCCAGCAGCTGTGCGACCCGGCCCACCGGCGTCTCCTCTGACTCATGACCAGATTCCTCATCTGGTCACAGGTCACGATAGACCCGTCACGGTCGCGCCGACACCCCTCGCGCGATGATCGAACGGGCGGCAAGCTCTCGGGCCATGACGAGAACGGTGCGGTTCTCCGGGCTCGGTGAGCCCCACGTGCTGCAGATCGCCGACGAGCCCGCCCGACCGGGCCACGCGTGCTCGGGCACCGTGGCCGCGCCGGGCGAGACGCTGCCCGATCCGTAGATGCGGGCTATACGTTGTTCGCGATGACACACGACGAGCAGCGGCTGCGCCGCGCGGGCGTCCTCGTGGGCGCGGGCCCGCGGGACGGCGCCTCCACCCCGCAGACCGACCGGGTGTTCGAGGGTCTCGACCGGATGGTCGACGCCCACCGCCACCTCGAGTCCACCATCCAGGTCGGCAAGATCGTCCTGCTCCCGGGCGGTGCGCGGTGAGCGCCGAGAAGGTGCCCGAGGCCGTCGTCTCCTGGTTCCGCGCGCACGTGGACGAGGTCGAGGGCGCGCTCAGCTTCGACCGCATCGCGGGTGGCCGGTCGAACCTCACGTTCCGCGTCACCGACGAGGGCGGGCACGCGTGGGCGCTACGCCGTCCGCCGCTGGGCGGCGTGCTCGAGACCGCCCACGACATGGGTCGGGAGTGGCGCTTCCTCTCGGCGCTGAACCCCACCGAGGTGCCGGTGCCGACCCCGCGCGCCTTCTGCGACGACCACGACGTCTGGGGCGCCGACCTCTACGTCATGGACTTCGCGCCGGGCAAGGTGCTCAACGACCGCGAATCCGGCGAGAAGGTGCCCGACGCCGCCCGCAAGAACGTCGGCACCTCGACGATCGACGTGCTCGCGGCGCTGCACGACGTCGAGCCCGCGGCGGTCGGGCTCGACGACCTCGCCCGTCCCGGCAACTTCGTCGCCCGCCAGCTCAAGCGCTGGCACCGGCAGGCGCACTCGTCGGCGATGGAGGACCTCTCGGCCATCGACGCCACCCACGACGCGCTCGCCGCGCGGATCCCCGAGGGCGAGGTCGGGATCGTGCACGGCGACTTCCGGCCCGGGAACATCTCCTACGACGCCGACGGGTACGCGGTGGCGGTGTTCGACTGGGAGCTCGCCACCATCGGCGACCCGCTCTGCGACATGGGGCACCTGCTCGTGTCGTGGAGCGAGCCGGGCGACACGGTGCCGGAGGCGCTGTCGAGTCCCACACCGGCGGGCGGCTACCCGACCCGCGAGGAGCTGGTCGCGCGGTACACGAAGGCCCGGGACCTCGGCGACGTCGACATCGCCTACTACCTGGCGTTCGCCCGCTGGCGGGCGGCGTGCATCCACGCCGGGGTCTGGACCCGCTACCGCGCGGGCGACATGGGCGCCGACGCCGACCCGGACGAGGTCACCGGACCGGAGATGATCAACCTCCAGGCCGAGACGGCGCTGGCGGACCTGGAGCGCTGACCTGGGTATGTGAGTGCTTTCCCGCCCTATAGGGCGGGAAAGCACTCACATCACGCGGGTGCACGTCACAGGGTGGGGGCGGTCACGGAACGGGATCGCGACGGCACGTCCGGGCACCACACTGACGGCGGGCCTCGCGCTCCACGTCGGCGTGCGGGACCGCTCCCCTTGCGCAGACATGCCCGGAGAACGCCGATGATCACTGGCGAGTGCCACTACTGCGAGTCCGTGCGGGTGTGGAAGCTCTACCCCATCCGCCACGAGGACGACTGCCCGACCGGTGGGCGGCGCCCCCAGCGCCTGAGCCCGAACGAGGCCGCACTCTTCGCCCACCCCGACCTCGCCGACCTCGACCTGGAGGTCAGCGCCTGGTACCCGCAGCTGTCGGCGGCGAGCTGAGCGAGGGCTCCCGGCCCGCCAGCGCGTCGGCCAGCTGCGAGCGGGCCGTGATGCCGAGCTTGCGGCGCCCGCCGCGAGGGCCAGGTCGAGCCCGTCGCGCAAGGGCCCGCGCGCGGTCACGCGGTCACCGCGCCGCCGTCGCGCCGCCCCGAGCTCCACGAGCGCGCGGGTCCGGGCCGGCGGTGCGCACTCCGCCACCGCCTCCTCGAGCAGCCGCGCAGACCTGGGCGACGAAGCCCGGGGCCTGCGCCACCGCGCCGACCTCGAGAGGCGAACGGACGCGATGCAGCAGGCCGTCGTCGACGCGATCGGCAACGACCTGCCGTCGGTCACCAAGCAGCTCGGCTCGTGGTCCGGCGCCCTCGTCGCCCTCGACGCCGCGCCGCCCGACCCGGCCAAGCGCCTCGCCGGCTGAGACATGTGAGTGCTTTCCCGCCCTATAGGGCGGGAAAGTACTCACGACCACATCGGTCGGGGCTGGTCGGAGGGGGCTGGTCGGCGGTGGCGAGCGGGTCGGTCCGCTCGCTGCGCCCGCCCGCCATCACCGCGCCGCCATCAGTGCGCCGCCATCAGTGCGCCGCCATCAGTGCGCCGCCTCCAGGGTCGGCGAGCCCGCGGCGACGACCTGAGCAGCGACCTCGCGCAGGCGGAAGCGTTGCACCTTGCCGGTCGCGGTCCGCGGGACCTCCTCGATCGCGATCACGTGCCGCGGGCGCTTGAACGACGCCAGGCCCTCGCGGCACCACGCCACGAGCGCCTCGGGATCGACGGTGTGGCCGTCGCGCGGCACAACGCAGGCCACCGGCATGTCGAGGCCGTCGTCGTCGGGCACCGCGACCACCACGACCTCGGCGACCGACGGGTGCGCGACGAGCCGCTCCTCGACCTCGGCCGGCGTCACCCAGATGCCGCCGACCTTGAGGACGTCGTCGGTGCGGCCCAGGCAGGTATAGGTGCCGTCGGTGTTGCGGATGTACGTGTCGCCGGTGCGCAGCCACTCCCCCTCGAACACGAGGCGATTGGTCGCCGTGCGGCACCAGTAGCCGGTGCAGATGGAGTCGCCGCGCACGTAGAGCGTGCCGGTCTCGCCGTCGGGCACCGGACGGCCGTCGGTACCGCGGATCTCGACGTCGTAGCCGGGCACCGGGACCCCCGACGTGCCCGGCACGACCTCGCCGGGCTTGTTCGACAGGTAGATGTGCAGCGCCTCGGTGGACCCGATCCCGTCGAGCACCTCGACGCCGAAGCGCTCGCGCATCCCGTGGACCATCCGGGCGGGCAGCGCCTCGCCCGCCGACGCCCCGCGACGTACGGTCGCGAACGCCCGCGGGTCGACCTGCCCGGACTCCGCCGCGGCGAGCAGCGGGCCGTAGGAGCTCGGCGTCCCGAAGAACATCGTCACGCGGTGCCGCGACGCGAGCTCGGCGAGCAGGGCCGGCGTCGGGCGCGAGGGCTCGAGCACCGCCGCGGCGCCCACCGAGAGCGGGAAGAACATCGAGTTGCCGATGCCGTAGGCGAAGAACAGTTTCGCCACCGACAGGCACAGGTCGTCGGGCCGGATGCCGAGCACCTGCTGGCCGTAGGTCTCGCACACCGTGCGGATGTCGGCGTGCCGGTGCATCGCGGCCTTGGGCTTACCGGTGGTGCCCGAGGTGTAGAGCCACAGGGCCTGCGACTCGTCCCAGGTGTCGTAGGCCGGCGGTGTGCCGCCCAGCGCCCCGCTGAGATCACGGCCGGCCGCAAGCATCTCGTCCCACGTGCGGGCGGCGACGTCGGTGCCGAAGCCGGACGCGTCGTCGCCGGTGACGACGACCTCGGCGACGTCGCCCCCGCGCTCCCGCGCCGCGAGCACCGCGGCGCGGGAGGTGTCCGCGAACGTCTCCGAGCACAGCAGCAGGCGGCTGCGCGAGTCCGCGACGAGCACCGCGAGCTCCTGCCCGCGCAGCATCGTCGACACCGGCACGGCCACCGCGCCGAGCCGCATCGTCGCGAGGATCCCCGCGAACAGCTCGACCTCGTCGGCCATGCACAGCACGACCCGCTGCTCGGGCTGCACGCCCAGCGCGGCGAGCCCCGCCGCGACCCCCCCGATCTCCGCGTCGAGCTCCGCGTAGGTCAGCGACCGGGACGGGGCTCGCACCGCCTCCCGGTCGCCGTCGCCCGCCGCCAGCCGGCGCCCGACGAGATAGTCCGCGGCATTGAACGACTCCGCCATGCGCTGCCCGTCCTCGTGGTGGTGGTCGATCGCCCGATCGTGGCGCGCGCCACGCCGGATCGGAAGAGGCTCAGGTGATGGTCCGGCTCCGCGGGCTTCGCGTCCTCAGCTGAAGTGCACGTACTCGAAGTCGACGGGCTTGTCGTTGATCCCGTTCGTGGGCGGCGCGATCCAGCTCGCGATCTTCCCGGGCTCGAGGACCGGGTGCATGAGCCCGCGGACGTGGGTCTTGTCGACGTCGGTGGGCAGCCAGCGGCCCTCGTTCGCCCTCCACTCCTCGTCGGAGATCATCGCGCCCTCGGGTGAGATCCGCTGGCCCGCGAACGCCCCGACCTGGCGGTTGAAGCCGACATGAGGCAGGTACAGGCGCGCGTCGATGCCGTACTGGGAGAGAATGCGGTTCCAGCGCTTGAGCCCAGTGGAGCAGTCGCCGATGTACTCGCTGCGCAGGTCCTGGTTCAGCGCGAGCAGCGCCGGCACCTCGGTCGTGGTGATCCGGCCCTCGCGCACCGCGTCGACCGCGCCCGCGTCGTCGGTGAGCACGTGGTCGTCCTTGCGCCGCTCCTCCTGCCAGCGACCCTTGAGGCCGGCGGTGAAGTAGTTGGCGGCGTTGGTGGACGACTCGTTGCCGAACAGGTCCAGCGAGACCGTGTAGTGGAAGTTGATGTACTTCTGGATCATGTCGAGCGGGATGCCGCCGGCGCCGGCGACCTCCTCGGAGTCGTGCTCGTTCATCAGCTGCGCGGTGCGCGTGACGACGCGGTCGATGCCGGTGGTGCCCACGAACATGTGGTGGGCCTCCTCCTTGAGCATGAACTCGCAGGTCCGGCTCAGCGGGTCGAATCCCGACTCCTTCAGCGTCCCGAGCTGGTACTTGCCGTCCCGGTCGGTGAAGTACGTGAACATGTAGAACGACAGCCAGTCCGGGGTCTCCTCGTTGAATGCCCCGAGGATGCGCGGCGCCTCGTCCGACCCGGAGTTGCGCGCGAGCAGTTGGTCGGCCTCCTCGCGGCCCGCGCGCCCGAAGTACGCGTGCAGCAGGTAGACCATCGCCCACAGGTGACGGCCCTCCTCGACGTTGACCTGGAACAGGTTGCGCATGTCGTAGAGCGAAGGCGCCGTGGCGCCGAGGAAGCGCTGCTGCTCGACCGAGGCGGGCTCGGTGTCGCCCTGGATGACGATGAGGCGCTGCAGGTCGGCGCGGTACTCGCCGGGCACCTCCTGCCACACCGGCTCGCCCTTGTGCTCGCCGAACGCGATCCTGCGGTCCGGGTCGTGCTCGGAGAGGAAGACGCCCCAGCGATACTCGTTCATCGGGACGTGGTCGAAGTGCGCCCAGCCGTCGCGGCCCACGTCGACCGCCGTGCGCAGGTAGACGTCCTTGGTGTCGACGGCGGGGCCCATGTCACCCCACCAGTCGAGGAAGTTCGGTTGCCAGCGCTCGAGGGCGCGCTGGAGCTTGCGGTCGGACGCGAGGTCGACGTTGTTCGGGATCTTGGCGTCGAAGTCGATCTTCGGGCGTGCGGAGGTCATGGCGTCGTCACATCTCCCGGGAATTCAGACACGCTGCTTGTCGAAGTCGGCCTTGCGTCCGGTGCCGTAGCGGCGCAGCGCGCCGTCGGCCCCCGAGGCGTTCGGACGGATGAAGATCCAGTTCTGCCAGGCGGTCAGCCGCCCGAAGATCCGCGACTCCATCGTCTCCGGGCCGACGAACCGGTGGTTCGCCTCCATCCCGGTCAGGGCGTCCGGGGAGAGCGAGGCCCGCTCCTCGAGGAGGATGCGAATCTCGTCGGACCAGTCGATGTCGTCGGGCGCGTCGGTGACCAGGCCGGCCTCCTCGGCCTCGGCGCCGGTCAGCCGCTCTCCTCCGCGGTCGTGCAGCTCGGTGACGGTGTCGTCGTCGCCGTAGAAGCGGGACTGCAGCCGTGTGAGCCCGTTGCCCATCGGGAAGGCACCGAAATTGGACTCGGTGAGGACGATCTGTGCCGGCTCCTGCTCCTCGCCCGAGCCGTCCAGATCCTCGAAGATGCCCTCGAGCATGTACTGGCGGTCGCACGCCAGGGCCAGCTCGAGCAGCGCGCCGGCGAAGCAGCTGCCGGGCTCGATCAGCGCGATGAGGCTGCGGCTGGTGACGTCGAGGCGTTTGAGCGTGCGCTTGAAGTAGTGGCGGATCTCGTTGACCAGCCAGTCCGAGCCGGAGTGCTCGGCGATGACCCGCTCGAAGGCGAGCGCGCCCTCGATCGAGCCCTGGGTGCGGATCAGCCAGGTGCCGATCTCGAGCTCGTTGGTGCGCAGCCGCAGGACGAGGTCGTCGAGCTCGCGGGTCATCGCGAGCGGCCAGAAATCCGCGCCGAGCGCGTGGATGCGGTCGAGCGTCTCCGGCACCGTTCCGGGCTCGGGGCCGAGCACGGTGATCGTCGCGGTGCGGGCGTCGCGGTCGAGCTCGCAGCGGACGTTGGGGTAGGTGATCACGTTCTCGGCCGTCTCCCGGCGCAGGGGCGGGAGGGCGACGCCCTGGGCGTCGTTCGGCCGGGACGATCCCGCGGCCGCCTCCGCCGCCCGCGCCCGCACCGTCTCGTCCCACTCCTTGCGCGAGACCGTCTCGTCGACGAGCTTCCACTCGACCGCCTTCGGCCCCTGGAAGCCCTCGGACTTGGTGGCGAAGATGTCGGCGCGGTCCTTGCGCACGTGTCTCTTGTCGGTGACGCGGGTCAGTCCGCCGGTGCCGGGCAGCACGCCGAGCAGCGGGACCTCGGGGAGCGCGACCGCGCTGGAGCGGTCGTTGACCAGCAGGATCGTCTCGCAGGCCAGGGCCATCTCGTAGCCGCCGCCGGCCGCGGTGCCGTTGAGCGCCGCCACCCACGTCTGACCCGAGTGCGCGGTCATGTCCTCGATACCGTTGCGCGTCTCGTTGGTGAACTTGCAGAAGTTCACCTTCCACGGGTGGCTCGACCGCGCGAGCATCCGGATGTTCGCGCCGGCGCAGAAGTTCGAGTCCTTGCCGCTGGTCAGCACCACGCTACGCACTTCGGGGTGGGAGAAGCGCAGACGCTGGGTGATGTCGTAGAGCTCGATGTCGACGCCCAGGTCGTACGAGTTGAGCTTGAGCTCGTAGCCGGGCACGAGCCCGCCGTCCTCGGCGACGTCGAGGTAGACCCAGGCCGTCTCGCCGTCGACCTCGAGACGCCAGTGGCGGTACTGCTCGGGAGAGGTGTCGAAGTCGACCTGGGGAACGGTTTCGGGCGCCGGGGCCCGCTCGGCGTCCTCGAGAACGGTCACGGTGGTGGTCCCTCCTTGTCGTGCGGGCCACACTCTACGAGACTCCGACGCTGATGCATAGAGCTGTAGAACTTTGGAGGGCACGATGACGTGGCGGTGGATCGCCGAGCAGGACCCTCGCTGGGACCAGGACAAGGCCGCGGCGCTGGGCGACCTGCCGCCGACGCTCTTCGGCCTCGGGCACCCCGAGGTGGGCCGGCCGCTCGGGGACACGTGGTGGCGCGTGGAGGACGACGCCGGTGCGCCCGTCGGCTACGGCCGCCTCGACGACACGTGGGGCGACGCCGAGATCCTGATCATCACCGCGCCGGGGGCGCGAGGCACCGGCGTCGGCGCGTTCGTCCTCGAGAACCTGGAGCGGGAGGCCGCCGGGCGCCAGCTCAACTACGTCTACAACGTCGTCCCGACCCGCCACCCCGACGGTGAGTCGGTGCGGGCCTGGCTGACGTCGCGCGGGTTCACCGCGACCGAGGTCGGCGAGCTGCGCAAGCGGGTCGCGTCGGGGGCGGCGCCGGGCGGGGCAGCCTGACGATGCCGTGATCGCGAAATCGGTGACGTCTCCTCGCAGCTGTGCGAGGAGACGTCACCAAGATCGTGATCACATCATCGCGTGCCGCCCTCGCGACGGCGGTGGGCCCGCAGCTGGTCGGGGGTCGCGCGGAAGACGGCGCCGTCGTTGTAGCGGCGCTCCAGGTCGGCGGCGACCTCCTCCATGTACGTCTCGACGCCCGCCGACATGTTGTCCGGGACGTCGGTGGCGTCCGGCCGGCGCGCCGTCCAGTAGACGGCGGCCCGGAAGCGGGCGAAGACGGCGTCGCTGACGTAGAAGCTGCGGTAGCCGTTGCGCCCGGGATCGATCGCGGGATCGTCGAGCGCGGTCGTCCAGGCCGGCTCGTTCCGCCGGGTGCTGCGGCGGCGGGGCTTCCGGGCCGGTTCCGGGACGGGTCCCGACGCGGCAGGCTCGGGGTCCGGGGCAGGCTCGGGGTCCGGGGCAGGCTCGGGGTCCGGGGCAGGCTCGGGGTCCGGGGCAGGCTCGGGCACCGACTCTGCGACCGGCTCGGCCGCCGGCAGACGGGTCCGCGCGGGGCGGGCGACGGGATCCGGGGCGTCGGGATCGATGCTCATCCGTCGTCGGAGCTCGCGGGCCTTGGAGGTCACGACGCGTCCTCGGTGACCGGCGCGAGGGCGCGCAGCTCGAGCATGAAGTCGCGGAACAGACCGGCGAGATTGGACGACGACACGTCGCGGCGGTCGCCCAGGCGCTCGGCGAGCTGGAACGCCTCGTGCACGCCCGCCCGCCGCGGGATGATCGCCCGCACCTCGTCGCCGAACGCCGCAAGCGCCTCGTCGCGGATCGCCTCGTCCATACCGACGCGGAGATCGAACCCGCTGAGCACCACGCCGGCCCACCGCAGGGGGTGCGCGCGCTGGATGCGCTCGACGCGGGTGCGTGCCTCGAGGGCCTTGCGCACGGCGTCGCGGGTCGGTCCGATCGGCGCGTACGCGACGTCGGCGGCATACATGGCCTGAGCGGTGAGGGCGCCGGTGCGACCCCCGGTGTCGATCATGATCAGTCCGTAGGCGGCGGACAACCCGGCGCCCTCGAGGAGGTCCCGCAGGAGCCACGAGTCGATGAGCGCCGATTGCGCGACCGTCCCCAGCGAGGCCCCGGCGGGGACGAGGTCGACGTCCTCCCAGTGGGTGTCGAGGACCTCGTCGGCCAGGCGCGCCACTCCCGCCTCGAGGTCGAGCTCGGAGGACGCGTCGAGGGCACCGGAAGCCTCGAAGACGTCCCCGAGCCCCGTCGACGTCGCGGGGACGCCGAACTTGTTGCTGGCGTTGCGCTCCGGGTCGGCGTCGATCAACAAGGTCGGGATGCCGAGCCGCGAGGCCTCACCGGCCATGAGCACCTGCCAGAGCGTCTTGGCCACCCCGCCCTTGCCGCTGAGCACCGTCACCGCGACCACGAGGCCTCCTCTTACTAGAGACACGTCTCTGGCCTTCGTGATGTCACGGGCCAGACTTGCGTTCCTGGCCGGCCTGGCGTCGATGGCAAGGAACGCGTCGGATGGGGCGAGCGTAGCCAGCGGACGTCCGCTCCGGGAGGCTCCGGATCTCGGGCTTGACCGGCCTCCCAGGACGCGGCTAGCTTCACGATCTGTCGCGGCGCTGACGGCTCGCGCTCGCGACGACCGGTTCCGCTGCGTGGGCTTCGGCCGCGGTCAGGACCGACACGACTCCGCCAGGTGACGACCGCGTGAGCTCCGGCCGCGGATCGCACGACCGGCGTCGACCTCCTCTGTCACGTCGTCCCTCCGTGGAGAGCCGTTCCCATGTCTGCCGCGCTGCGTGTGCTCGACGGTCTGGCGACCGTCGTGCTGCGCGCGTGTGCCTGGACTCTGGGGCTCGTCGCGGGGGGCTTCGTCCTCTGGATCGCGGCCAACGTGATCGCGCCGATGCCGGCGACGGCGGCGGTCCGCGAGGTCCAGCTCGTCGGCGTCGCGACGCCGCTCGCGGCGGCCGGCCCGCCGAACCCCCACCCCGCCGGGCTCGCGGCGGGTGACTCCGACTCCGACTCCGGCGGCGACTCCGGCGGCGACTCCAGCAGCGACTCCAGCAGCGACTCCAGCAGCGACTCCAGCAGCGACTCCAGCAGCGACTCCAGCAGCGACTCCAGCAGCGACTCCAGCAGCGACTCCAGCAGCGACTCCAGCAGCGACTCCGGCGACTCGGGCGGCTCCAGCGACTCGGGCGGCTCCAGCGACTCGAGCGGCTCCAGCGACTCGAGCGACTCGGGCGGCGAATCGAGCGATGAGTCCGGAGGTTCTGAGGTTGACTCCGACAGCAACCCGAGCGACTCCGGCGACGACGTCAGCGACGACTCCGGCAGCGACTCCTTTGCTTCCGTGAGCGACGCCGGGGGCGACGCGGGTGGTTCGTTGCGCGACACCAGCGGCGAGTCCGATGACTCCGCTGGTGACGCCGACGGGGATTCCGACGGTTCCACCGAGATCGCCGCCGAGGACGGGGATCAGGCCCGCGAGGCCGGTGCCGGCGATGACGCCTCGGGGGACGGGCCGGCGAACGAGTCGATCGGTGACCGTCTCGACGACGCCAGCGCCGATCGTGATGTCGTCGCCGGCCTCCGCGAGGCAGACGGCCGCGAAAGCGGTGAACGGGGCTCGTCCTTCGACGAGACGCTCGGTGACGGCATCCGCGATGCGGTTGATGACGTCGACGCTGTTCGCGATGGCGTCGAGGGGGCCGCCACGAATCGCGATGGCGTCGACGGCGATCTGCGGGACGGGGACGACACCGCGGTGATCCGGGAGCGTCTGCGCGACGCGGGCGGCGCCCGTGATGACGCGACGGAGGAGCTGCCTGCGATCAACGCCGGGTCGGGTGACGACGATCAGCCCGGTGCCGGGACCGAGGCGGGCTCGGATTCGATGCTGCCGCTCGAGGGGGCGCGAGGCGCCCTTCGCGATGCCGCCGAGCGCGTCGAGGGCATCGGGTCCGACGCGCTCGGCGGTCTCGACCGAGAGGGCGATCCGGCGCGTGGCCCACCGACTCTGCTGCTGGACGCGGAGAACACTGATGCCGGCACCGGCGAGGCCGGCGCCGATGGCGACACCGGCGCGACCCGCCGGGTTGTCCGCAGCGAGGGAGACGAGGGCAGCGGCGCGACACCGGGCGCGACGGCCCTCAGGCCCGAGACCGCCGAGGACATCGGCGAGGCCGTTCGCAAGACCGTTCAGGGATCGCTGTCCGACGGCGCCCTCACCGACGCAGGGCTCACTGACGGCGTGCGTGAGGTCGGTCCCGACATCTCGGGGGATGCCACCGCCGAGGACGTCCGCGAGCGCGTACGGGGCTCCCTGTCGCGGGCCGCGGACGTCACCGACACCGCTCTCAACGACGCCGCCGTCTCCGGCGCGGAGCTCGCTGACGGCGAGCTCGCTGAGACAGCTCGTGACACGGGCGTCGACGTCTCGTCCGAGGCGCTGGCCGTGGCCGAGGATGTGCTCTCGGCCGCAGGTGAGCGCGACCGGGCGTCCGGTGATGATGCTGAGTCGCTCCTCGGCGGTGCCCTACGTCAGGCTCGCGCGGACGCGTCGTCCGCGGCGCTGGCCGTGGCCGAGGACGCGGTGTCTGCCGCTGAGCGCGACGGCCGGTCCGGCGGTGAGGCCGGGTCCCTGCTCAGCGGTGAGGCTCGGCGATGGATCGGACTGATCGACGATCTCGGGCGCGGTGGCGCCGAGGGTGATGAGCGGGGCCGGTGGGGCGATCCGGCCGCGGGCGTCGATGTGAGTGAGCTGGCGGGCGGGCTGTTCGAGCAGGACGGCGACCTCGCGGGAGCCTCCGACGACGACGAGCTGATCGCCCGCTACGCCTCGACTGCACCGGACGCGGCCCGCGCCACGAACGACTTGGTCAGGGATTCTGGGTCGGGAGCGCGGATGCTGCCCGACGGCGACATGGAGATCGAGACCGCCGACGGCGGGAAGATGACCATGAGCCCGCCCGAGCTCTCCGAAGCCGACGGCGCGCGGGTCACCCCCGACCTCGAGCGTGAGCGCTACCTGATTACCGCGGAGGACGCCGAGGCCCCACGGGAGTACGAGTTCGAGCTCGGGCTGCCCGACGGGGCCAGCGCCGAGGTCGTCGAGGACGGCGGGGTCGACGTCGTCGACGACGGCGGCGAGCAGATCCAGCGGATCGCTACCCCGTGGGCGAAGGACGCCAACGGCGAGTCGCTGCCCACCGAGTTCGAGATGCGCGACGACGACACTCTCGTCCAGCACGTCGAGTTCGACGAGAGCACCGCGTTCCCGATCATCGCCGACCCCGCCGCCGAAGGACCGCAGCCAGCCGACGCGGCACCAGCCCCCACTCCGACACCGGCGCCGACCCCAGAGCAGGTGCCCGCCCCGACCGGCGGCCCGGTCCCGGACACCAGGCCCGAGGAGCAGACCGCACCGACCTCCGACGGCGAGCCGGCCGAGGAGCCCACCGGCGACGGCCGCGCGATCTGCGGGGGCCCCGACTGCGCTCAGGACTCCCCCGAGGTCCAGAACGTCCCCGGGCAGACACCCGCCGAGGCCGTCGCCGAGGGCTCACCCGACCACGACGTCCCCGCCACCCCCACCGACGAGCGCGCCGAAACCACCACCGAGCCGGCCGCCCAGCCGACCGACACCGACACCGACACCGACACCGACACCGACACAGGCGCCCAGGACGAGACCAGCTCGGACGAGACCACCACCGAGCCCACCAGCGCTCCCGAGCCTCAGAGCGAGTCCGGCACCCCTGATCAGCGCGACTCCACCAACGACGGGCAGGGCACGACCGCCGCCGCGACACCCACCGAGTCCACCGAGTCCACCGAGTCCACCGAGTCCACCGAGTCCACCGAGTCCACCGAGTCCACCGAGTCCACCGAGCCCACCGAGCCCACCGAGTCCACCGAGCCCACCGAGCCCACCGAGCCCACCGAGCCCACCGAGCCCACCGAGCCCACCGAGCCCACCGAGCCCACCGAGCCCACCGAGCC